>CAMWUP010000035.1 GCA_947177465.1 uncultured Lachnospiraceae bacterium | reverse complement strand
TTCATCCCACTTGGGTATATGCTGCCGAGGCTTTACATAATCTTTGAGAATTTGTTTATCTGTATGGCAACGGCGCTGCTTTTCATTTTAGGAATCGAGCTGTTCCAGCTTTTCAGCGCATTCGGTATTTTTGACGTGGATGATATTCTATTAAACGGGCTGGGAACCCTTATCGGTTATCTTTGTTTTGCGTTGATGAAGCTTCTGGTAAAGAAAAAAGTGAAAGATGCTGGCAAACTGTAAAATTCCAAAAAGGGTTTTACAGTTTTTTTTCGCAAAATTAACAGTACCAGTTTTGACATGGACAGCAGTATAATAAAAGGGGATAAATAGAAATTTGGCGGAGAGGAGAAGGCTGGGTGGACAGCATATTAATTTATGGCAATCATATAGAAATGATGGAGACAATGCGGCATTTATTTGCAGGGGAAAATTATGAAGTGCTGGAGGCGGATACGCCGGATGAACTGTACCGTCTGATGAGCGGGCGGCAGCCGCACCTTCTTTTTCTGGGGTTTGACGGCAGCGGCGAGGATGTCGCCCGCACAGTGCAGGAAGTGCGAAAGAACAGCAGTATTCCGATTGTCGTGCTTACAAAACAGGACGATGAAATGAAAAAAATAGAAGTGCTGGAGGCGGGAGCGGATGACTGTATTTCCTATTCGGACTGTAGTCCGCTGGAGCTGCTTGCGAGGGCGAAATCAAGACTCAGACGTTATACCAGAATGGCGGACATTTCCGAAAAAAAGGAAAAGATATACCGTGCAGACGATTTGATGATAGACGATATAAGTAAGAGAGTGTTTGTGAAGGAAAGAGAGGTACGCCTTACCCCCATCGAATATGAGATTGTGAAGCTTCTGGTAAAAGAGAAAGGAAAGGTGTTTTCGATTAGTCAGATTTATGAGGCTATCTGGCATATGAAGCCTATCGGCGCGGATAACACCATAGCAGTGCACATACACCACATCAGGGAAAAAATAGAAGAAAACCCCAAAGAGCCTCAATATATAAAGGCAGTCTGGGGTACAGGCTACAAAGCAGGATGAGCGTTTACTCAGTCCTGCTTTTAAACAGTCTGTGGATGGGAAAGACAATGTCAATGTGTTCGCCCTTGTATCTGATAAAATGCTGCCGGATGACAATGCCGGAGAGCAGAAAGCCGCCGACAGCCACAGACTTGGGAAGCTCGTTGTCTAAAATGCATAATACGGCAAACAAAAGGAAGGTGATAACCGAGCGGAAAAAGTGGGGCTTGATGACAATGATAAGTGAAAACAGGATGTAGAGTGCGGCGAGTGTAAGCGCAGGATTTAAGTTCGGAGCCAGTCCTATAAGCACGCCGAAGGATACGGCGATAGCCTTACCGCCGCCTTTTTTGCCAAAAAAGAGCGGGAAGGCATGACCGAGGACGGGCGCCGCCATAACAGGTGCGAAAAGCAGATGTGAAATGCTCAGGCTTCGCGCAGCCGCCCATACAGGAACCGCACCCTTTAAAAGCTCACACAGGATAACCACAATACCGACGGGGATTCCGGCGTGGAGAAAGGCGTTGGCGGCTCCCGGATTGCCGTCCTCAGAGAGCTCTCGTACATCAATGTGCTTTATTATTTTTGGAATCAGGTAAGCGTACATAACGCTTCCGGATAAATAGCCAAGTATCATGTAAATAAAATATTTCATGGCATTTTCCCTTCTTTTGCGGTCTGTTGTTCTAAAAATTCACAAATCCTTTTTGCGGAATCGGGAATCACGTTTTGCTTTTGCGCCGACTGCATTCCATTTCGGATTTCCGGATTTTCGACAAGCAGCCTGCCCTGTTTTATCTGGGTATGGATATGTTCAGCCGCGATGGACATACCGCGTGAAACAAAAAATTCCCTGTTTTTTGTCTCGCAGCCGGGGATTGGCGCAGTGTGTACAATGGGCACATTGCTGTTGAGCGCCTCAGTAGTAGTCAGTCCGCCGGGCTTTGTATAAATAACGTCGCACGCTGCCATATAATCGGCAACATTGTTTGTGTAACCGATGATATGTACGTTGGGCGTATGGGAAAAGAGTCGCTTTAGCTGGCGTTTAAGCTTTTTGTTGCTGCCGCAGATAATTACCACATGCTCCCCGTTTTTCAGGCTGCGAACCAGTTCGTAGGCAAAAATATGGATTTTGCCAAAGCCCATGCTGCCGCTCATGACCAGATACACCGGCTTGTCGGGAGGAAGCTCCAGATTTTTTTTGGCAAGCTCCTTGTCAGTTTTTTTAAGGAAGGCTTCCCTGACAGGAATTCCGTAGGGGAGCAGTCTGTCCGCAGGCATTTTTTTTCGTGTATATTCTTCTGTTAAATCCCTGTGGGGAATGATGTAATAGTCACACTCTGTCTCTTCCCAGAAAGGGATGCAGGTGTAATCCGTAGCAACGGCAACAGTGAGCGGAAGCGCCATATCGTGCCGCTTCATATAGGTGACTGTCTCGGCCGGAAACAGATGGGGCATCACGATGGCGTCGTAAGGATTCTGCTCCAGATAAGCATGCAGTTTTTTGGCCATCAGCCCGTTGGCATAGTATACAGGGGACTTGCGGCGGCTGGAGCTGATAAAGCTTCCCAGACGGTAGAGCATGCCGAAAACGCGCGGGACGCCGCGGGCAATCCTGACATAGGACTGACCGACCAGCCTTGCCGTACGTGCGCTGGATAAGAGGAACATATCCATCATAACGGATTCATGTCCGGCGTTTAGCAAGGCTTCCTGTACGGCGGCGCCGGCAGCATTGTGACCGCCGCCTGTGGCTGAGGATAAAATCAGTACTTTCATAATAGTCGTAATCCTTTGCAGTTATGGTTTCAGTATGACTTACAGGGGATTATATCACTTTTAGGAAAAAAATGCAAAATCCATTGACGACCGTTTGTTTTACCTGTAAAATTAAACTATGAAAGCACTTACAAACAAATTTGTGACGCTTCGGAATGGAGGATAAAATGCAGATACCAGTTATTGAGCAGTATATTGACGAATTGATTGAAAGAAGTACGCTGGACGTTCCGGTATGGAATATTGAGAAGGCGAAAAGCGGGTTGAAGGCAGGCTGGAATTACATAGACGGATGTATGATTCTGGCGCTTTTAGAGACCTACAACACAACAGGGGAGAAAAAGTATCTGGACTTTGCGGATGCTTTTATCAATCACAGGGTGCAGGAGGACGGCACGATTGCCGGATATTCTGTGGAGGAATACAATATCGACAATGTAAATGCGGGAAAGACTCTGTTCCAGCTTTATGATATCACGGGAAAAGAAAAGTACAGAAAAGCGATTGATTTGATTTACAGCCAGATTAAAGGACAGCCCAGAACGGAGGAGGGCAATTTCTGGCACAAGAAAATTTACCCCAATCAGGTATGGCTGGACGGCTTGTATATGGGGCAGCCCTTCTATATGGAATACGAGACGAAGTTTAACGACAGGAAGAATTATGCCGATATTTTCGGACAGTTTGCCAATGTAGTAAAATATATGCGCGATGAAGAAACCGGTTTGTATTATCACGGCTATGATGCATCCAAGTCCATCTTCTGGTGCGACAAGGAAACAGGACTGTCAAAGAATTTCTGGCTGCGTGCCATCGGCTGGTATTCCATGGCGCTTTTAGATACCTTAAGCAAGACGGAGCCGGAGGGCTTTGAGACCGAATATGAGAATTTAAAGAAGGTATTTAAAGAGCTGATTGATTCTCTGTTAAAATATCAGGATGAGAGCGGCATGTGGTATCAGCTTCCGGCGCTCGGCGGCAAAGAGCCGAATTATTTAGAAACCAGCGGCAGCGCTATTCTTGCCTTTTCCATACTGCGCGGCGTACGTTTGGGATTTTTGCCTGAGAGCTACAGGGAATATGGTGTGAAGGCATTTGACGGCATCCGCGGTAAGTATATGAAGACTGAGGACGGTAAGCTGCATTTGGGCGGCATCTGTCTGGTTGCAGGCTTGGGACCGGCGAGCAATTTAAAAAGAGACGGCAGTTTTGCATATTATATGTCCGAGCCCATTGTGGAAGACGATGCAAAGGGCGTAGGACCTTTCCTGCTGGCTTATACGGAAATCAGGAGGTTATAGTCAATGAAAAAAATGTGGACTGCCGATAATGGCGACGGGACATATTCCAATCCGATTTTGTACACAGATTATTCGGATCCGGATGCAATCAGGGTGGGAGAGGATTACTTTATGGTGGCATCCTCTTTCTGCAATGCGCCTTCCGTGCCGGTACTCCATTCCAAGGATTTGGTAAACTGGCGTGTAATTGGGTATGCGATGGAAAAGCTGCCTTTTGATACTTATGATAAGCCGCTTCACGGCTGCGGCGCGTGGGCGCCCGCTATCCGGTATCATGACGGTGTTTTCTATGTGTTTATTCCCATGCCGGACGAGGGCATTTTTATGGTGAAGAGCCGCAATCCCTTTGAGGGGTGGGAGGAACCGGTGTGCGTGCGCAAGGTAACAGGCTGGATAGACCCATGCCCCTTTTGGGACGACGACGGACAGGCATATATGGTGACGGCATTCGCAAGGAGCAGAATCGGCTTTAAGAGCATTCTGCACCTGTCCCCCATTGAGCCGGACTGCAGCGGCGTACTGGGCGACGGCAGGCATGTATTTGACGGCAATGAGACGCAGCCTACGATTGAAGGGCCGAAGCTGTATAAGCGCAATGGCTATTATTATATCTTTGCACCGGCAGGCGGCGTAAAACCGGGCTGGCAGACGGTACTCCGTTCCCGCAATATCTGGGGACCTTATGAGGAAAAAATAGTGCTGCATCAGGGCGCAAGCGCCGTAAACGGACCGCATCAAGGCGCATGGGTGGACACTCCATCAGGTGAAGACTGGTTTTTGCATTTTCAGGATGTGGGAAATGCAGGACGAATCGTACATCTGCAGCCTATGCGCTGGGTGGACGACTGGCCGGTTATCGGCGTCAATGCGGACGAAAACGGCTGCGGAGAGCCGGTTATGCAGTATAAAAAGCCGGATGTGGGCAGAGAATATCCAATCTGCGCGCCGGAGGAATCCGATTTGTTTGAAGGAGAAAAGCTGGGGCTGCAATGGCAGTGGAATGCCAACTATAAAAAGGAATGGTACGCTTTGGAAGGCGGTATGCTCACGCTGTATGCGCAGAACAGTGAGAAAGAGACACAGACCTGCGACGTGCCGAATCTGCTTTTGCAGAAATGGCCCGCGCCACAATTTCAGATTACAACAAAGCTGCAGCTTGCAGGCATGAAGGATGGAGACGTCTGCGGCATGGTGTCCCTAGGCGGCGTCTATACGGATTTTGCCGTAAAACAGGAAAACGGAGAGAAGAAGCTTGTGCAGCGCACCGGTGAGTGGACGAAGCACAATGAGACGGAAACGGCTTGTGCCGTACTGAAGGAAGAGACAGTGTACCTTAGAATGTATGTGGAAGATGAATGGAAAGTATCCTTCGCATACAGCACGGATGGTACGGACTACGTCAAAGCAGGTGAAGTAATTGAAGCAACGCCGGGGCGATGGGTCGGCGTCAAAGCCGGACTTTTCGCGATTCACGAAGGCGAAGGGGAAGGCGGCTTTGTGAAGGCGGAGTGTTTTGTATTTGAAGAGCTTGAGTAGTTAGTTTTGCGGCGAGAGTTTAGGGTTGCAGCGGGGACGTCCGTTTGGCAGCCTGTTCTCTTGCCGCCGCGCTATCGCTCGGAAAGAAACCAGAAAGGAAGAAACATGATAACAGAAAGCTTTGACAACCAGTCAGCAGCAATCATCAATCCGCGTGTCAATGAAAATGCGCCGCAAGTTGATGCGTGTATTTTGACTTTTTCACATGTGATTGAAGAATTTGTTTTGGCGCATTACGACTGCAGGCAGATTGCATCATTTTGGTTTGCAACAGGCAATACGCCGATTTACTGTATTGATTATAAGGGAAAGAAATTTGCGTTTTACAAAACTTATGTAGGCGCGCCTGCGTGTGTCTGTACGGTGGAGGATACTTTAGCAGAGATAAAGACAAACAAATATATCGTATTTGGCGGTGCAGGCTGCCTGAATAAGGAAATAGCGCATGGAAGGGTTATGATACCCACACAAGCCTATCGGGATGAAGGTACTTCCTATCATTACGCACCTGCATCGGATTATATAACTGTCAAAAATGCGGATATTGTTGCCGAGTTTATGCAAAAAAACGGTATTCCTTATGTAAAAGGGAAGACCTGGACCACCGATTCTTTTTATAGAGAAACCATAAATAACTTTGAAAAGCATAAAGCGGACGGTTGTATTTCAGTAGAAATGGAATGTGCCGCTTTGCAGGCGATGTGTGATTTCAGAGGATTAAGTTTATACACATTCTTTACAAGTGGAGATTTGCTGGACGCGCCTGAATGGGATGCCAGACGGAAAGAAGGGCAGACCAAAGGTACGCAGCATGATACAGGTCACTTTGATATTGCATTGGAACTGGCGCGGTATGTCGTGGGATGACAGATTTATGGAAGAGGCTGATTTGCGTTCGGAAAAGAGCTGAAAACCTGTAAAGCCGGAACTGTTAAATAGGGATTCAGACGATGATTCAATGGAATGTGCCTATGAAGGGAAAGATTGCTTGAATGGAAAGTGAGAGTGAAATCCAATTATGAAGGAGCTGACAAGTGGCATATTTCGTTTAGAACACGAAGTGATAACAAAATGCGGCATTTCGAAAGAACACTTTCATAAAGTGAGTGGAAATCAGCGGGAAAATATATATCAGAAGATTGTAGAAAAATATGCAGATAAAACAAAAATATGGAAAAATGGTCTGCATTGGGCTAATGTCAATGGCTATAGTCCGAAAAGTATGAAAAAATTTCTCGGGTGTTATACGGTTGATTATGCAACATGGTTTTATTCTTTGCATCAAATAATAAAAGATGAGGATAAAATGGTTTATTTTCTAATCGACAAGGGGAGTGATTGGTATGCGGGAGAAGAATTTTGGATATTTGAAAGTGATATACCGGAATTAGTAAAAGCGCTTGATGTACTAAACCATACGGCTTTTTTAGACAATGGCTGGTTAGATTATTATATTGTTTCCAAAAAATACAAATGGATTATTGGATGTAATCACCACGATATAATTTCATGTATTGGTGAGGGATTAAATCTTGACTGCTTCAAGAACCAGTAATGTAATCTTGTTTTATCAACAGAGAACACGTCGAATTTTATAATCAAATATATAAATCAGATTATTTTGAGGTGATAAAGTGGATAAAGGACGTATTATTTTTTTGAACGGAGTAACGAGCGCAGGGAAAACATCGATAGTTGAAGCTCTTCTTGCGTGAAAACTATTGGAAATATCTTAGCGAAGTCATCATTATGATGTATCATACTGCGAAGCTCTATTCAGATATGGGAAAAAATATTCCAATCCTATGACTGTCCCCAAGTATGGACACTTAGACGATTCAGAGACTATACATTAGATGAGACATGGTATGGTAGATTATTCATCAAGTGTTATTATGCAATCAGCCCGACTATTGTAAAATGGTTTGGTAATACAGATTGGTTCAAGGCTTTTTGGAAAAAGAAGTTAGACAAAATGGTTTGTGACCTCAACAGCAAAGGTATTGAGAATACATCATACACAGACAAATATTTAAGGAAGATATCATAAATGAGTGAAGAACAGATATATGACCAAGTAATGAAAGCACAAGGCTTTGCAATTGAAATTGATGTAACAGGCTTTTATTGACATCTTGTGACAATTTTTCTCTATTATATATAGAGTGTTGTAGTTCCGTACGAAAAAGGAAATGAAAACGGAATATTGCTTATTTTTGGGTAGCCATTATCTTAACAGACAATCAGCTGCCTTTTTTATTTTCAGAAACCGCCAACACAGCTCAGAAAGAATGAGGGTATGGAAATGATTGCAAAAGCAAGGTAGAGCAAAGGCAGATTAGATTTGCTGATTGACAGCGGAAAATACCTAAGAAGAATATCCGACAGAACCGCCTTGCAGTCAGCCGGCAATGCGGAGAAATTTATTACGACAAGTAAGATAGACAGTTTCCCGAGCCTTGTAAAGTACTCCGAACTAAAGGAGCATATGCGGAAGTAATCAGCTACAACAAAAAGAACCTTGAGAGGGAGCTTCAGAACGAGAGCCGACAGCATAACGGTCAACAGAGCAGAACAAAACGGAGGGAGGAAGAAATTTAATGGAAATATGAGCATTATTGTGATATGATTTTCAAGTAAAAATGTTTTTACCATAAATTAGCTGTGTTGTCAGATGGTAAGTTTGTATCGAATGGAACATATCTATATGCCAATGGTATATAATCTGACTAAACAGAGAAAATTCCAGTTAAGGAGCTTGATTCGGATAGTATGTATTTGGCAAGATAAAGTATCGCAGATTATATTTGAAATGATAGCAGTTCAGAAAGGAGTAAAATCAAATGATTGAAATATATACAGAAAAAAAGAATGCAAAAGATTGGATACTTCAAAATGACTTGTATTTCAATTTGAATACAGGTAATGAAGAGATGTCGGAAAATGAGATAAATCTCATTCAGCAGGTGGATGAGGCAAAACTGACACCAGATAAGCATATCGAAACAAAATATGGATTGGGTACAATACGTAATCTGTCATCTGGATGCAAAACATTACTCAATATTGTAAAGCATCCGGATAAAGTGGTGTGCGTAGAGGAATGTGGTCCGAATGTACTTAAAGTTATTTTTGCAATGGATAATATAAAGATTTATATGTCAAGACCGACGCTCGCAGATATCCCGGATAATGCAGAAATGAGATTCAATGACTCAGATATAGTCATTGGAAGCAAAGGATATAATGTCTGGTGGAGTAAGGAGTATGAAAGGAGAGAAGCAGATGATATATAAGAATATTACGTTTAAAGCTGCTCCGTTTTCATATGATTTAGTGTTTGATGACAGAATAACTCTTGTTGGTGGAGATAGTGGTACAGGTAAAACTGTTCTTTATGAAATGTTAGAAGATTTACGATTAACTGACGAATATAAGGCTGTTAAATTGTTCAATTACAAATCAGATAATCTTTTGGAATCAATAAAGCAGTGCAGAGATAGTTTCATTGTAATTGATAATGCAGATATTTTGATTGATGATGAAATCAGACGATTTATTAATTTTGAATATTCAAATCAATATATGCTTTTCTTAAGAAATTGTGATGGGCTCAATGTATCTGACAAGAGTTTTAAGGTTTTGAAACTTGATAATTACAGAATAACATTGAAAGAGGAGTTGTGATATGAAATATTTATGGACAGAAGATACAGGTGCAGGACTCCACTTCTGGCAATTGGTCAATCAACTTTTCTTTGAAAGTGCACTTGTAATCGAAAGTAAAGAAAGCAATCAGGGAATATTGGATGCATTATCAGATTTATGTATGAAAGAGGATGATACGTATTATATTGCATTTGATTATGTGGTTGACAATCAGGATATTCGTAGCAAGACAGATAAAATTAAGATTCGTGAAGAAGTTTTATCAGCAATTGAGAATCATAGAATCAATTTGTCAAAGATTGATGACGAGAAGACATTACAGTACATAGCTGGTTTTAAGAGATACTCAACAGAGCGGGTGATGAAATCATTGGTAGGTGAACTTACAGAAAATGAACAGTGGTCTGTCAAGGGTTCGCTTATGGGTGAGTGCTGGTATAAGAATTGTTGTGTATCTGAACATCCGGATAATCTTAGGTGTGGTAAGCCGGAAGTTGAAGATGGAAGTGAGAAGATGAGAATGCTGATACAGTCGCAGGAAGTACAAAGACTGATTGAGGAAGTCATTATTTAAAATGCAATGATAGGGGAAAAAGAAATTTTTTCAAGGAGAGTACAGTGTCCATGTTACACATAAGAAACGGCAGCGGAGGAGAAGCCGCCTCCCGCGTAAAGGATATGACGAAGGGGAATCCCTATTCTCTGATGCTGGGCTTTGCGCTGCCCATTTTTCTAAGTCAGGTGTTTCAGCAGCTTTACAATACGGCAGATGCGCTGATTGTTGGTAAATTTCTGGGGACGAACGCGCTTGCTGCCGTTACTTCGTCAGGTACGCTGATTTTTTTACTGATTAGCTTTTTTATGGGAACTGCCATGGGCGGCGGCGTTGTGATTTCCAAATTTTTTGGTGCGGGTGACAAGGAGCAGGTGTCACGCGCCATCCATACGATTCTGGCATTTGGCATTGTAAGCGGTGTCGTGCTGACGGTGGTGGGCGTTGCTTTTACGCCTGCTTTTCTTAAATGGATGCAGACTGACCCAGAGGTTATGCCGGAGGCGGTAGAATATTTTCGCTACTATTTTCTGGGTGCGCTTGCCATGGTCATGTACAATATCTGCAGAAGTATTATGAACGCGCTTGGTGACAGCAGGCGTCCGCTGTATTATCTGATTTTTTCATCTATTCTGAATATTGTGCTGGATGTGCTGTTTATCGGCGCGTTCCGCTGGGGCGTCTGGTCGGCGGCAGCGGCGACGGTGATATCACAGGCGGCAAGCGTTGTGCTCTGCATGGTGTATCTTTTGCAGAAAGGCAATATATACACAGTAGAGCTTGAGAAAATCCGTTTTCATAAACCGACATTGATAGAAATCATCCGGTATGGACTGCCCTCAGGAGTGCAGAATTCCGTGATTGCCTTTGCCAATGTGATTGTACAGTCTCAAATCAATTCTTTTGGTAAGCTTGCCATGGCAGCCTATGGCACCCATGCCAAAATAGAAGGCTTTGCTTTTCTGCCGATTACCAGCTTTAATATGGCATGTACCACATTTATCAGCCAGAATCTTGGGGCAAAGCAGTATGAACGTGCGAAAAAGGGCGCGCGTTTCAGTATTCTTGCTGCAGTCCTTTTGGCGGAGCTTATTGGTATCGGATACTATTTTTTTGCACCGCAGCTTATCGGTATATTTGATAAGACGGACGGTGTAATTGCGTTTGGAGTCCAGCAGGCGAGGACGGTGGCACTGTTTTATTTCCTGCTTGCTTTTTCTCATTCTATAGCAGCTGTCTGCCGCGGCGCGGGAAAGGGGTTTGTCCCCATGATGATTATGCTGTCCGTCTGGTGTGTGGTGCGGATTGCCTACATTATCATCGTGATGCGCTTTACAGGCGAGATTGCCTATATATACTGGGCTTATCCGTTGACCTGGGCAATCAGTTCCGTGATATATCTGGGGTATTATCTGTTTTCCGACTGGATTCACGGCTTTGATGGAAAGGAGGTGCCGGCATGAAAAAGCTTATGCTGATTGCAACCGGCGGGACGATTGCATCGGGATATACAAAGGAGGGGCTTGCGCCGCAGCTTGCAGTGGAGGAGCTTCTCGGCTATGTAAAGGAGCATGAGACTTTTTGCACGGTGGATACTTGTCAGATTTTTAGTCTGGACAGCACCAATATAGAGGGAGAGCACTGGCTTAAAATGGCATCGGCAGTGGAAGAAAACTACGACGCCTACGATGGTTTTGTGATATGCCACGGAACCGACACCATGGCGTATTCTGCGGCGGCGCTGTCGTATCTGATTCAAAACAGCCGAAAGCCGATTGTGGTGACGGGAGCGCAGAAGCCCATAGACCTTCCGGTGACGGATGCACGCACCAATCTTTTAGACAGTCTGCGGTTTGCGGCAGACGACAGGGCGCATGGCGTCAATATTGTGTTTGGCGGTGCGGTGATTGCGGGAACCCGCGCCAAAAAGGAGCGTTCCAAAAGCTATAACGCGTTTTCCAGTATCAACTACCCGTCGATAGCGGTTATCAGGGAAGAGCATATTACCTTCTATATCGATGACAAGGAAAAAATAAAAGGAGAAACTGTATTTTATCATAATCTGAATGAAAAGGTGCTTTTGCTGAAGCTGATACCCGGTATGGATGCTTCTGTTTTAAACCGTCTTTTTCCCTTTTATGACGGTGTGATTATAGAATCCTTTGGCGTAGGAGGCTTTCCGGAATATGGAAAGGTATCCTTTTACGGAGAAGTGGAAAGATGGGCGAAGGCAGGA
>CAMWUP010000034.1 GCA_947177465.1 uncultured Lachnospiraceae bacterium | reverse complement strand
TTGCAGATGCGACGCGGGAGGGCTTAAGGACATATAACATGCTGGCGGCCGACGATGAAGAAAATCTGGAGCGCCTGTCCGAGATGGCAGAACGGTTAAAAGAGATTTCCAATAAGGAGCTTCTGGACGAGACGCTGACAGAGGAGGAGTATCGGTTTATAGAGGACTATGGCGGAAATCTGGAGCATTTCTGGTATGAGACATTAAAGGATTCGGGAGAGTATGTGTCTGCGAATGAATATCCGGCGGCGCTGGTTGTGGATATCGCTACCGACCCTAACGGCAGCGTACTGGAAGTGGCAACAGGCGCACCGTCACAGATTTATGTGGTGGTAAAGGTAGATGGCAGGCTGCGGATTGCGACAGGAAGCGTCTATTCCTTCTATCAGTTTACATGGCCGATGAACGACAGGCTGACGGATTCCAAATGGCGGGTGATGATGGGCTATCAGGTGAATGAAGAGGGCTATTACAACCAGGATAAGCCGATTGAGAAACCGGAATGGACCGAAAGCTACCGGTATCAATATAGTTGGGACTAAACAGATGAAAAGGATAGGTTTGACAATAATGGCGTTGGTAAGTACCGGCGCCATTTTATATCTTCTGTGGAGAGGCGGTGCTTTTCTGCCGCGCTGGATTTCATGGCAGAGCGGTTCCTTTTATGACAGCTCAGAAAGCTATGAAATTGTTCTGCAGAATAATACAGTTGAAATTTTTTACAGCGGCGAGGCTGTATGGAATTCTCCAAAGGGCGTAAAGGTGCAGGCAGCAATGTCCTGCGATATCGACAACGACGGCATGGACGAGCTGCTATTATTGTGCTGGAAAATAGGGCGTTACGGCAGCCATAAGCCCTTCTGGGTAGAGCACGACGAGAAAAAATGGTCGCAGCATATCTTTGTGTATGAATATGAAAATGGAAAAATAAAGGCAAAGTGGATGTCCTCTGACATTGGACAGGATGTGGCTAAGATGGAAGAAAGCGGCAGAGAAGCGCCCTTCAACCGTCTTCTGCTGACTGCGCCGGATGGGAAAATCAGCCGTTTCAGGTGGGATTTCTGGGGATTTACAAAGGAGGATACGGAGGTTTCCTTTGTCGTGTTCGGAGATAACCTGATACATGAGCCTATATACCGGTACGGTCTGCGTCAGGAAGGGGCATTTGATTTTTTGTTTGAAAACATGGAAGCTGTGATTGCGGAGAGTGATGTGGCGGCAATCAATCAGGAAACGCCGCTTGTGGAAAAACCAGAACAGTATGGCGATTATCCGCGGTTTGGTACACCGGTGCAGGTGGGACAGGCAATTGTGGACGCGGGCTTTGATGTGGTGACCTGTGCGACCAACCATGTGCTTGACAGGGGAGGAGAAGGCGTCAGTTTTACCAAAGAATTTTTCACATCACACGGTATCCTTTGTCTGGGAATAAATGCAGCGGACGAGGCGGACGGCAGCCCCTATGCAATCATTGTCAGGAACGGGATTCGTTTTGCATTTTTTAATTATACCTATGGCACAAACGGAATACGCGTTCCTGAGGAAAATCCGAATATGGTGCATTTGTTAGATGACGAAGAGCAGATTATGCGGGAAATAGAAAAGGCAAAAGAAGAAGCGGATTTTTTGATTG
Source organism: uncultured Lachnospiraceae bacterium (assembly GCA_947177465.1). Taxonomy (GTDB): domain Bacteria; phylum Bacillota; class Clostridia; order Lachnospirales; family Lachnospiraceae; genus Acetatifactor. Next base: position 10,528 of record CAMWUP010000034.1, on the reverse strand, counting down.
TTTTTGTCCATTGGGGGACGGAATACGCAGAGAAGCCGGATGAATTTCAGCTAAAATGGACGCAGGTTTTTCTGGACAGTAAGGTCGATGTGGTGGTCGGCACGCATCCGCATGTGCTTCAGCCCTGCGAGATGCTGCAGGACGATACGGGGCATGAAATGTTAGTTTACTATTCCATCGGCAACTATATCAGCGCACAGAACGAGGAGAGCTGCGTCAAGGGAGGTATGGCAGGTTTTACCGTATCGCTCACCGCAGAGGGCTTTCGGGTGACGGAATATTCCCTTCAGCCGCTGACGATAACCCGTGTTGAGGACGGCAGGTACAGCGTGGATTTTAAATAAAAAAATAAAATACATATAACCTATTGACAAAGTAGGATTATGAGTGTATGATAACGACAATGAAGTCAAGAAATACGAAAAGAAAAGGGGAGAGCATTATGAGCGACTACAAATTTGAAACGCTTCAACTGCATGTGGGACAGGAACAGCCTGACCCTGCGACCGATTCCAGAGCGGTGCCGATTTATCAGACAACATCCTATGTGTTTAAAAATTCCGCGCATGCGGCAGCCCGCTTTGGGCTTGCGGATGCAGGCAATATTTACGGCAGGCTGACAAACTCCACGCAGGATGTGCTGGAAAAGAGGCTGGCGGCGCTAGAGGGCGGTGCAGCCGCGCTTGCGCTGGCTTCCGGTGCGGCAGCCATTACATACACCATCGAGGCGCTTGCTTCCGATGGCGGACATATTGTATCGCAGAAAACCATCTATGGCGGCAGTTATAACCTGCTGGCGCATACGCTTCCGCGGTATGGCATCACGACAACCTTTGTGAATGTGCATGATTTGGCAGAAGTGGAAAATGCCATTCAGGAAAATACGAGAGCCATCTATCTGGAAACGCTGGGCAATCCCAACAGCGATATTCCGGATATTGACGCCATTGCGGAGCTTGCGCACAGGCACAATCTTCCGCTGGTGATTGACAATACCTTTGGCACACCGTATCTGATTCGTCCTATTGAGCACGGTGCTGATATTGTGGTACATTCTGCGACAAAGTTTATCGGCGGGCATGGCACGACGCTTGGAGGCGTCATCGTGGATTCCGGCAAATTTGACTGGAAGGCAGGTGGAAAATATCCCGCCATTGCAGAGGCGAATCCCAGCTATCACGGCATATCCTTTGTGGATGCCGTCGGACCGACAGCCTTTGTAACCTACATCAGGGCAATTCTGCTCAGGGATACCGGTGCGGTGATTTCTCCGTTCAATGCATTTTTACTCTTACAGGGTGTGGAAACGCTGTCCTTGCGTCTGGAGCGTCATGCAGAGAACACGAAAAAGGTGGTAAAATATTTGGCGGCGCATCCGCTTGTAGAGAAGGTAAACCATCCTTCCTTAGAGGACCATCCGGACCATGCGCTGTACGAAAAATATTTTCCGAACGGTGGCGCTTCTATTTTTACATTTGACATTAAGGGCGGGCAGAAGGAAGCGCATCAGTTTATTGACAATCTGCAGATTTTTTCGCTGCTTGCCAATGTTGCGGACGTCAAGAGCCTTGTGATTCATCCGGCGACCACCACACATTCCCAGCTTACTGATGAGGAGCTTTTGGAGCAGGGAATTCATCAGAATACAATCCGTCTTTCCATCGGTACGGAGCATATTGATGATATTATTGCAGATTTAGAGCGTGGCTTTGCAGCCGTAGCACAGGGTTAAGAAAAATAGGAAAAGGAGAAAATAATTATGTCAAACATTTACACATCTGCAGAGCAGTTAATAGGGAAGACGCCGCTTTTGGAGCTGGCACATATTGAAAAGGAATATGATTTACAGGCAAAGGTGGTTGCCAAGCTGGAGTACTTTAATCCTGCCGGTTCCGTAAAGGACAGGGTTGCAAGGGCGATGATTGACGAAGCGGAACGCACCGGCGCGCTGAAAGAAGGCTCTGTTATCATCGAGCCGACCTCCGGCAACACGGGTATTGGTCTTGCTGCTGTGGCGGCGGCAAGAGGCTATCGTATCATCATTGTAATGCCGGAAACCATGTCAGTGGAGCGCCGTCAGCTTATGAAGGCATACGGCGCGGAACTGGTACTGTCGGAAGGAAGCAAGGGCATGAAGGGTGCGATTGCCAAGGCGGAAGAACTGGCAAAGGAAATTCCCGACAGCTTTATTCCCGGGCAGTTTGACAATCCGGCAAATCCCAAGGCACATTATGAGCACACCGGTCCGGAAATTTTGGAGGATACGGACGGTGAGATTGATATTTTTGTTGCAGGAGTCGGCACGGGCGGAACAGTGACCGGCGTTGGAAAGTATTTGAAAGAGAAAAAGCCGGATGTTAAAATTGTGGCGGTAGAGCCTGCCTCATCAGCAGTTTTATCCACCGGCGTAGCAGGAGCGCACAAGATTCAGGGCATCGGCGCAGGATTTGTGCCCAAGGTTTTAAATACAGAGATTTACGATGAAATTATTACCGTATCCAATGAGGATGCTTTTGCAACAGGCAGACTGATTGGACATAAAGAGGGGGTACTCGTCGGTATTTCGTCAGGCGCTGCGGCACATGCTGCCATAGAACTGGCAAAGAGACCTGAAAATGCAGGAAAGACGATTGTGGTATTGCTGCCGGATACAGGAGACAGATACCTCTCCACACCGCTTTTTGCAGAGTAGAAACAGGAGCGCCGATGCCGCCAGCATTGGCGTTTTCTTTCCCCTTGTAATAGAAAGGAGTAAATATGATTTATGCAGATAATGCAGCGACGACAAAGATGAGCAGGACTGCCATTGATGCCATGCTGCCATATATGGATGAGATTTTCGGCAATCCCTCCAGCTTGTATGAAGTGGGTCAGGAGGCGGCGAAGGCGCTGTGGATGGCCAGAGAACGCATTGCAGCCTGCATTGGAGCCACACCGCAGGAAATCTATTTTACATCAGGAGGAAGCGAGGCGGACAATCAGGCAATTCTTTCTGCCGCCCATAATGGGGAGAAAAAGGGGAAAAAGCATATTATATCGTCGGCGTTTGAGCATCATGCAGTGCTTCACACGTTGAAAAAGCTGGAAAAGGAAGGCTTTGAAGTGGAATTGCTTGATGTCCATGAAAACGGCATGGTTTATCCGGAGCAGGTTGCGGACGCTATTCGGGAGGATACCTGTCTTGTGACGATTATGTACGCTAACAATGAAATTGGTTCTGTTATGCCGATTGCAGAAATAGGCGCTGTCTGTCAGGAGAAAAAAGTACTGTTTCATACAGATGCGGTGCAGGCAGCCGGACATCTGCCAATCGATGTGAATGAACAGAATATTGATTTACTGTCTCTTTCAGCACATAAATTTCATGGACCGAAGGGGATTGGAGCGTTGTATGCAAGACGGGGAGTTTTGCTGGAAAATCTCATCGAAGGCGGCGCACAGGAGCGGGGAAAACGCGCAGGGACAGAAAATGTGCCGGCAATTATGGGAATGGCGGCAGCGCTTGAGGAAGCCTGCAGCCATATGGAAGAAGATAATAAAAAGCTGCTTGGGCTGCGCGCCAGACTGATAGAAGGACTTTCAAAAATTTCACATTCCGCACTGAACGGCGATGCAAAGAGCCGTCTGCCCGGCAATGTAAGCTTCTGCTTTGAGGGCGTTGAAGGGGAGAGTCTGCTCTTACTGCTGGATGACAGGGGAATCTGTGCTTCCTCCGGTTCTGCATGTACTTCAGGCTCACTTGACCCAAGCCACGTGCTTCTTGCCATCGGCAGACCCCATGAGGTAGCGCATGGTTCTCTGCGTCTGTCCCTCAGTTCGGAAAATACGGAGGAAGAGGTGGCGCAGATTTTACAGGCAGTGCCGGAAGTTGTGGATTATCTCAGGAATATGTCCCCCTTGTGGAAGGATAAGGTGAGCGGTAAAAAAGAGTTTGTGCTGTAAGAAAGGAGAAGCGATATGGCTTTATATAGTGAAAAGGTGATGGACCATTTCAGGAATCCGAGGAATGTAGGCTCGATTGAAAATGCGGATGGCATTGGTGAGGTGGGCAACGGAAAATGCGGCGATATTATGAAGGTTTATCTGAAAATTGACGATGATATTGTGTCGGACGTAAAATTTGAGACCTTCGGCTGCGGTTCTGCGATTGCCTCCAGCTCTATGGCAACGGAGATGATAAAGGGGAAACCGATTTCAGAAGTTTTACAGTTGACCAATCAGGCGGTGACAGAAGCGCTTGACGGTCTGCCTGCCCACAAACTGCATTGTTCCGTGCTGGCGGAAGAGGCAGTCAGGGCGGCGGTACAGGATTATTATGACAAAAAGGGGAAGGAGTGAGACTTGCGGCAAGGGACGCCTGTCCGGCAATCTATGTCCACGGAACTGCGCGCGCGCTCAACAAGAAGCGTTAGAATTTGCTTCGTTACTACAAAGTAAATTTATAGATGCATTTTTCAAACTCACCATTATCACGCATATCGTTTCCTTCCGGAAGCTCCGCTATTTTTAGTAGTTTGCCGCCGGCGTATTCGCACGTTTTTCTGGAAGCATAATTGTCCAGATTACAGGTTATGTATAAATATTCCATATTGTGTTTTTTGGCAAGCTGAAATAATAGCAGACAGGCTTTACTGGCATAATGGTTTCCCCTGTATTCCGGAAAAACCGTATATCCAATGTGCCCGCCATAATAGAGATTGTCATTATATCCGATTCGTAAATCACACTTTCCCATTTTGGTGCCGCTTGGACTGCTGATTGCAAAATGATAGGCAGGAACCCAGTTTCTTGTTTCATCCCCATCTATGGTCTTCTCTAATAGCAATTGTATTTCATCGTTCTTTAAAAATGCAGTATCCAAAAACATATATTTTATCTCCTCAAATTCTACTTTTATATTATTTTAACAAGAGAAACGGAAACTTGCAATGGATTGCCTTTTGTTCGTTTCCGATATCATTTCCCGCGGTTAAAATCCTAAAATAGGGCTTCCCATTTTAAGATTTTTGTATTACAATGCAATTAGTCATCTGTTGATGCTCTGATTTTTCGATAAAAGTCTTTTTTTACCCCATAAACGGTTGTAAATAAAAAGAAGGGATAGCGCATTTTCGGATAATTGTTGATACGGGTTAAGGAGGCCCAAAGGTTGATGAGAGAGAAGTACGAGTCACTGGCACTTGCGGATTTGAAGGGAATTGCAAAGGCGAGGGGAATGAAAGGTGTTTCCACCATGAAAAAAGCACAGTTGGTGGAGGCGATGCTTGCGCAGGACGAAAAGGATAAGGCGGCAAAGCAGCCAGTGCCTGCGAGGGCAGAACAGTCGGGCAGACAGGAAGAAAAGCAGTCGGAAGGGCGCACCCATGCAGAGCGTAAACAGGAAGAACGTTCCTATGCAGAGAGAAAGCCTGAGGAACGCAGTTATACGGAAAGAAAACAGGAGGAGCGCAGTTATACCTACGGAGAGCGTAAGCCGGAGGAGCGCACTTACGGGGAGAGAAAGCCGGAGGAGCGCCGCTACACGGAGCGCAAGCCGGAGGAACGTCGTTATACTTACGGAGAGCGTAAGCCGGAAGAACGCCGCGTTGAGGAGAGGACAATAGAAGAAAGAAAGCCGGCGCAGACTGCGGCAGGCGAGGTACATGCGCGTCCGGTGCAGAATATTGACAGAAATGCAGTATATGATATGAATACATTTCCGCCTGAGCTTGACAGCGGACAGGAGGCAAATGGTATTTTGGAGGTTATGCCGGACGGCTATGGATTTATCCGCTGTGCCAACTATATGCCAGGGGAAAACGATGTGTATGTGGCGCCTAGCCAGATACGCAGATTTGGCTTAAAGACAGGCGATATTCTGGTGGGAAACAAGCGAACCAAGACCCAGCAGGAGAAATTCAGCGCACTTTTATATATTAAAACAATTAACGGTTTTACCATAGAAGAGGCAATGCGGCGCAGAAGCTTTGAGGATATGACGCCTATTTTTCCGGATGAGAGAATCCGTCTGGAGGTCCCGGGCGCAACCATCGCCATGCGCGTCATGGATATGGTGAGCCCGATAGGAAAGGGACAGAGAGGCATGATTGTGTCCCCGCCCAAGGCAGGAAAAACCACGCTGCTAAAGCAGGTGGCAAAGTCCATTCTGCGTGGCGAACCCAATATGCATATGCTGATTCTTTTGATTGATGAGCGTCCCGAGGAGGTGACGGATATCAAGGAAGCGATTGAAGGCGAGAATGTAGAGGTGATTTATTCCACCTTTGACGAGCTGCCGGAGCATCACAAGAGAGTTTCGGAGATGGTAATTGAACGCGCAAAGCGTCTGGTGGAGCATGGTATGGATGTGGTGATTCTCTTAGACAGCATCACGCGTCTCACGCGTGCTTACAATCAGGTGGTGCCGCCCAGCGGACGTACACTTTCCGGCGGTCTTGACCCTGCGGCGCTGCATATGCCAAAACGTTTTTTTGGTGCGGCAAGAAATCTGCGCGGCGGCGGCAGTCTGACGATTTTAGCTACGGCGTTGGTGGAGACAGGCTCCAAGATGGATGATGTAGTTTATGAGGAGTTTAAGGGAACCGGCAATATGGAAATGGTACTGGACCGTAAGCTTTCGGAAAAGCGTATTTTCCCTGCCATCGATTTGCAGAAGTCGGGTACAAGAAGAGAGGATTTGCTGCTCAATACGGACGAGCTGGAAGCTATTAATATTATGCGCAAGGCACTGAACGGTATGAAGGCAGATGAAGCGGCGGACCGTATTCTTGATATGTTTTCCCGCACACGGAACAATCAGGAATTTGTAAATACTGTCAAAAAAATGAAGTTTATTTAAAAAATGCTTGCATATTGGTGAATAGCATGTTACAATAACAACGCTGTTTGTGGTGGCATAAGCAGTGCGGATAAAAACAGCAAATAAGTGTATATGAATATAGAAGAGGTGAAAGAGATGAAAGAAGGAATCCATCCCCAGTACTATCAGGCAACCGTTACCTGCAACTGCGGCAATACGTTTGTGACCGGTTCAACCAAGCCTGAAATCCACGTAGAAGTATGCTCCAAATGTCATTCATTCTATACCGGACAGAAGAAAACTGTCAGGGCAGACGGACGTATTGACAAGTTCAATAAGAAATACGGCGTGGAAAATAAGTAATTTTCCCCAAAATAAGATTTCTAAAAGGTTGAGGTGCGAGCTTCAACCTTTTATGATAGTACAGGATATCAGGAGAGGCATGATTTTATGGCAAAAAAGAGAAAAGCCCATTATTCCGGTATCGGCGGACAGGCGGTTCTGGAAGGCGTTATGATGAAAAATAAAGAGAAGTATGCGGTTGCAGTCAGAAAGCCTGATGGTGAAATCGAGGTAGAGGTAGAAAACTATCAGGGACTGCTTCATGGAAATGGATTTAAAGAGCTTCCGTTTGTCAGGGGGATATTTAATTTTGCGGATTCCATGATACTGGGTACCAAATGCCTGAATTATTCTGCAAGCTTTTATGAGGATGAAGATGCGAAGGAGACCGTGGTTGACAGAGCGCTGAATAAGATGACACGCGGAAGGGCGGAAAAGGTATTTACTGCAATGATTACGATTGTTTCCATTCTGCTTGCAGTCGGTATCTTTATTGTACTGCCGTATTTCATCACTTCTCATTTTAAGGAGTATGTGCGCAGTAATGCGCTTATGACATTGATTGAGGGCGCTATCCGAATCCTTATCTTTTTAGTTTATGTGCTTGGAATATCTTTCATGAAGGATATTAAAAGGCTCTATATGTACCATGGCGCAGAGCATAAATGCATCAACTGCCTTGAGCGGGGGAAGCCGCTCACTGTGCGGAACGTGATGCACAGCTCCAGACTTCACAGGCGCTGCGGCACAAGCTTTATGTTTTTTGTTATGTTTGTCAGCATCATCCTGTTTTTCTTCATTCAGGTCAGCAATCCGCTGGCAAAGGTGGCGCTGCGTATCCTGCTGATTCCGGTGATTGCGGGTATTTCTTATGAGCTGATACGTCTGGCGGGCAGAAGCAGCAATATATTTGTGAGGCTTTTGTCAGTACCGGGGATGTTGATACAAAGACTTACCACTAAGGAACCGTCAAAGGATATGGTGGAGGTTGCCATTGCATCCGTGGAAGCTGTGTTTGACTGGAAGCATTATCTTGCAGAGGAGTTTGGCTACAAGGAAAAGGAGGCGCCTGTGCAGAAAAGCAGAGAGGAATAGGCGCAGATGCAGGGATTAATAAGCTACAGGGAATGCTATCAAAGCGGAGTGAAGAGGCTGCATGCTGCAGGCGTGCCGGAGCCGGAAACAGATGCGAGACTGCTTCTGGAATTTGTGTGCGGTACGAATTACAATACGCTGCTGGCACACGGCGGCACGAAGGTTTCAAGGGAGAAAGAGGCTGCGTATGAAGCATTGATAAAACGTCGGGAAAAGAGGGAGCCGCTGCAGCTTCTGACGGGAGAACAGGATTTTTACGGGCTGACATTTCGGGTAAACAGGCATGTGTTGATACCCAGACAGGATACGGAGATTTTAGTGGAATATGCCTTGAAAAGACTGAAATCCGGTATGGAGTTGTTAGATATGTGCACCGGTTCGGGCTGTATTTTGATAAGCCTGCTTGCCATGACGGAGGAGGTGCATGGAACAGGGGCGGATATTTCAAAGGAAGCACTTTTGGCTGCAGAAGAAAACGGGAGGCGGCTTTTGACGGAGGATAAACAGCCCGAATGGGTTTTGGGGGATTTGTTTTCGGTGCTGCAGGGGAGGCGGTTTGACATGATTGTGTCAAACCCGCCGTATATACCGAGCAGTGAGATTGTTTCCCTTATGCCGGAGGTAAGAGATTTTGAACCAGTGGCAGCACTTGACGGCGGCGGTGACGGTCTGTTATTTTACGAAAATATAGTGCGGCAAAGCAGCGCGTATTTAAAACAAAACGGCTGGCTGATATTTGAGATTGGCTGCAGTCAGGGAGAAGCGGTCAGCGGGCTCTTAAAAACGGCAGGCTTTGCAGAAGTGGAAATCATAAAGGATTATGCGGGACTGGACCGTGTGGTGGCGGGACAGTGGAATGGAAGGGAATTATGTTTGATAAGTTAGAAGATTTGCTGAGACGTTATGAGGAAATTTTAAATGAGCTTCATGAGCCGGATGTGGTAAATGATCAGAACCGCTTTCGGAAGCTGATGAAGGAGCAGAGCGACCTTACGCCGCTTGTGGAGGCTTATACAGAGTACAAGAAAAGCAGGCAGGATGTGGAGGATTCTCTTGCCATGCTGGAAGAAGAAAATGACGAGGAAATGCGGGAAATGCTGAAGGAGGAGCTTTCGGCGGCAAAGGAACGTATCGAGGAGCTTGAGCAGAAGCTGAAGGTTCTGCTGCTGCCGAAGGACCCGAACGATGACAAGAATGTTATCGTGGAAATCCGTGCAGGAGCAGGCGGTGATGAGTCTGCTCTGTTTGCAGCGGAGATTTACAGAATGTATGTACATTATGCGGAGCGCCAGCGCTGGAAGGTGGAAACCATGAGTGTGGACGAAATCGGTATCGGCGGCATGAAGGAAGTTACTTTCATGGTGAGCGGACAGGGGGCATACTCCAAATTAAAGTATGAGAGTGGTGTGCACCGTGTACAGCGTGTACCGGAAACGGAGTCTCAGGGGCGTATCCACACCTCCACGATTACCGTGGCAGTGATGCCGGAGGCGGAAGAGGTGGATGTTGTGATTGACGAAAAGGATATCCGTATCGACGTGATGCGCGCATCCGGAAACGGCGGACAGTGCGTCAACACCACGGATTCCGCGGTGCGTCTGACTCATTATCCAACAGGCATCGTGGTGTACAGCCAGACGGAAAAGTCCCAGCTTCAAAACAAGGCAAAGGCGTTTGCCCTGCTGCGTGCAAAGCTCTATGACATCGAACAGCAGAAAGCGCACGACGCGGAGGCGGAGTTGCGCCGCAGTCAGGTGGGGACCGGAGACCGCTCCGAAAAAATCAGAACCTACAATTTCCCGCAGGGGCGTGTGACCGACCATCGGATAGGGTTAACCCTCTACAAGCTGGATAAGATTATGGATGGCGATATTCAGGAGATTCTCGACGCATGCATTGCGGCGGACCAGGCGGCGAAGCTGGCGAAGATGAATGAGAATTGAAGGGAATAAGTTATGGGAACCACTTTTATTAACTTACAGTTAAACAGAAAAATCGAGGATATCCCTGCGGAAGCGGTTCCGAAGGGATATTTTTGCAGACAGACGGCGGAAAACTGGACGGCTGTTTTTGCAGAGGACAGGGAAACGGTATGGGATAAACTGTCGGTGCTTGGGAAAAAGCTTTCGAAAGCACTGGCGGTTTCTGTTATTGCAATCGGCTTTTTTGACGATGATGTGTTTTCCATGACACTTTTTCGGGACGGCAGGACAGTTGGCGCCTATTGTGCGGAAGCCGCCCACAGTCGGATAAACGGCAGTGAAAAATGGATAAAAACGCTTTCTCTTTCGG
>CAMWUP010000033.1 GCA_947177465.1 uncultured Lachnospiraceae bacterium | reverse complement strand
TTCGCAATACCCTCTTCCACACCCCATCTGGTACCATACAGTGAATCCGCCCCGTAAATTACCCCTTATAAATCCGGTTTTTTCACATTTTCCATTTGCAAAAGCATCTATCAGCATAAGCTGGTTTTTAAAATCCACCAGCCGCCCCGACTGTACCACCGCTTTTCTCCTCTTTAGAGGCTTAGGTCTGCCGATATATTTATCATGAATCGGATTCAGTATAATCTGCGATTTTTTTTGTATTTTACTTGAAAAAAAACTTCTGGCGCCTTCTGTTTGAAACACTGTTCCCGTCGCTCTCGGATAAAGCAGCGGAATCAAAAACTTATCGCTTTTATTCCTGTAGTTCTGATAGGGATTTGTCCGCACCGACACAACAACAGGAAGCTTCATAAACACCGTCGCCATCAAAGCCCTGTAATTTGCCTTTTGTGCAAAGGCAACCACAATATCAGGCTTTTCCTTTTTTAAAAAAGCACGCAGATTTCGGATACGACAAAAAAACTGCCGTCGACCCGACACCGTTTCCTGCTTCCCCGTAAGCCCGACATGCACTCGCCTGATTCTTTCATCTATGGCAAACTCATTCTCCGCAACCCATTCCGTGGCTATCAAAACCTCATACCCGTCGCCCGCAAAATGATTGGCGAGCGTCGTCACCACACGCTCCGCGCCGCCCTGCTCCAGACAATTTAAGTGAAATACTATCTTACGCATATTGAACTCCGTATTTATCGCAAGCAAGGCTTACCATACTGCCCGCTTCCATTTTACTGCTAAATGCCATTTTCTTTCTTACTGCCGTAATAATCAAAATACCACTCAACAAATTTTCCCAATCCCTCTTCTATGCCCATGTCAGGCTTAAAATCAAAATCCTTCATAAGCTCTGTCACATCTGCATAAGTCTGGTAGACGTCGCCCGGCTGCATGGGAAGATATTCCTTCTTTGCTTCCCTGCCCAGCGCTTTTTCCAGCGTCTCAATAAAATACATCAGCTTCTCCGGCCGGTTGTTGCCGATATTGTATATCTTGTGCTGTACACCATCCGCATCTGCCGTCGGCGGATTGCAGAGCATATTGACAACTCCCGTCACAATATCATCCACATAGGTAAAATCTCTGTACATATCGCCCTGATTGAAGATTTTGATAGTCTCTCCCCGCAAAATCTTTTGCGTAAAAGAAAAATATGCCATATCCGGTCTGCCGAAAGGTCCGTACACCGTAAAAAAGCGAAGCCCAGTCGCTGGAATATGATACAAATGGCTGTAAGTGTACGCCATCAGTTCATTACTCTTCTTGGTCGCGGCATACAGGCTGATAGGCTTGTCCACCTTATCCTCCACCGAAAAAGGGACTTCCTTTCTGTTGCCGTAAACCGAGCTTGAGGAAGCATACACCAGATGCAGCACCGGATAATGCCTGCACGCCTCCAGCACATTAAAAAAACCGACCATATTGCTGTCTATATAAGCCTGCGGGTTTTCTATGGAATAGCGGACGCCTGCCTGTGCCGCAAGATTCACCACAATATCCGGCTTCTCCTCCTCAAAAATTCGGAAAAGCCCCACCTTGTCTGCAATATCCTGCCTGTAAAAACAATATGCAGAATACTCCTTTAGTCCCTCCAGCCTGGCTTCCTTCAGCGACACCTCATAATAGTCGTTCATATTGTCCAGCCCGACCACTTTGGCGCCCGCTTCCAAGAGCCGCTTCGACAAATGAAAGCCAATAAATCCGGCTCCGCCTGTCACCAACACCTTTTTTCCGGTATCTAACTGATTAAACTCTGCCATAACTTCCTTTCTGCCATCCCTGCACGCCAATGCACTTTCTATCTTCCTATACTGTAGTATTCCACATCTGCCGCCTGCATCGCCTTTTTATCATACAGATTTCTGCCGTCATATACAAGCGGAATTTCCATATTTTTCTGAAACTGCTCAGGTGAAAGCTCCTTTATCTGCTTCCACTCCGTAAAAATAAAGCAAATATGTGCACCCGTAAGCGCCTCCTCCGGCTTCTCCACATAAGAAATACTTCCCTTCCCATGCTGTCCTGCCGGATACCGCTTTTTAAAATTCTCTGCCGCTACCGGGTCGTAAGCCACAAGCTCCGCTCCCTCCGCAAGCAAAAGCTCCACATTATCAAGCGACGGCGCCTCCCGCAAATCGTCCGTTCCGGGCTTAAACGCCAATCCCAAAACAGCAACCCGAAGCCCTTCAAAGGTAATCATTCTCTGACTTGCTTTCTTAAAAAGCATGGTCTTTTGAGAAGCATTGACCTCAACAGCGGCTTCCACCGTCCTAAGCTGATAGCCGTGCTGCTTTGCAATATATTTCAGTGCTTTCGTATCCTTCGGGAAGCAGCTTCCGCCGTAGCCGATGCCTGCCTTTAAAAAGTTGGCGCCGATTCTGGCGTCATAGCTCATTCCCTTTGCCACATCCTCAATATCCGCACCCACCAGCTCACAGAGGTTGGCAATATCGTTCATATAAGATATCTTCAGCGCCAGAAAATCATTTGACGCATATTTTATCATCTCCGCGGAACGCCTGTTGACTGCCACAATCGGTCTTTCAAAGGGCGCATAAATCTGCCGCAGCATGTCCTCCGCCCATTCACTCTCCGTCCCGATGATGATACGCGCCGCCTCCATGGTGTCGTGTACGGCAGAGCCCTGTGCCAAAAATTCAGGATTGGAAGCGACCTCCACCTTCACATCATGCTTTAAGAAATCCTTGATAAACTGCTCCACCCTGTCGTTGGTGCCCACCGGAACCGTGGACTTGACCACCACAAGGCAGTCCCTCTCCAGATTTTCCGCAATCTGTCTGGAAACCGCCGCAATATAGCTTAAGTTGGCGCTGCCATCCGGCTGCTCCGGCGTGCCGACGCCGATAAAAACAGCGTCCGGATTCCGATAAGCTTCACGATAGTCCGTAGTATAGTGGAGCCTGCCCGCGGCATAATTGCGCTGCATCAGCTCCTCTAAGTCCACCTCATAAATCGGCGACACTCCGCTCTCCATCAGCTTTATTTTCTTTTCATCCACGTCCACACAGGTCACATCATGGCCTTTTTCCGCAAAGCAGACGCCTGCCACCAGTCCTACGTATCCGGTTCCCGCTACTGTCAGCTTCATTTTTTTGTTCCTTTCTTCTTACCACATTCATTATAGAAAATACTAATATTATATATGGTTCGCGCTTCACCGCCTGTATTATAGGCCATTCACCTGACAAAATTATTTTTGCAACCTCAGCAAAAAACCTTTCTCCACCGTATCACGCACCTTCATACCCTCACAAACCGGTATGTTTCCAAAACGGTAATCCCAATCCCAAACAATTTCATAGCCGTTATTTTCGATGAACTGCTTAAAGCCCGTGAGGGAAAGAAGCCTGACGGGGTAGACTGCGCTGTAAATCCGCGCAGGAACATGCTGAAGCATTACCGTTTCCACATCATCCGGTGAAAAAGCAAGCTCGTCTATAATAACATACTCCACCTTCTGCTCCAGAAGCCGCTTAAACTGTACATATGTATCATCAAGATACCCCAGCACACTCGAAAGTAGTATAACGTCCGCCTCTTTTTCGCATTCTGCAACATCATACAAAAAATTTATTTCCGGAACATGACTTTTCCCGTATTCCACATAATGCTTCTGTTCTATTATCGTCCACTCACATTCACAAGGCTCTAAAAGCTTTCTGTACCTGAAATAAGTGCTTCCCAGCGCTCCTCCAAAATCCAGCACCCTGAGGCTCTTTCTGCGGGAATATACCAGCAGCAATGCCGCTATCAGCTCATAATTATTGTTTTCCTCATAGAAAACAATTCCATCCTGTTCATATACGCCCTCACCCGAACGGACCTTTTGCGTCGCTTCCGACACCCGCTCTAAAATATTATCACTCGAATAGGCTGCGCCATATTTCTCAGATTCCTTTTCTGCGGCTTCCCATGCTGCATATTTACCAAAATAGTATAATTCCTTTTCTTTGCGCAATAAAAATCTCACACTTCTTTTTATATTACGAAACATACTGTATTCTACTCCTATTCCTCTTAATATATTTCACTTATCATTATTGCTCATACTGCAAATTCAATTTTAGCTGAATCATATACTTATAAATGTGATAGTCCGCTCCCTGGCATTTTGTCTCATGCCAATAGAAATAGTTCATATTGTGTAAATCTACAGAATGGACCCCGCCTCCCCGCTTCCGTTTTTTGTTGATATATTCCCCATATGACTTTAGCAGGTAATGATTGATCTGTATCGGCATACTGCCTTTTCCTACGGGATTTTCATCGCCGATACATACTTTCCCATAACAATTTACAGGCGGTAGAAGCATATTTTTGTATTTTCCCCATCTGCCATGTACATTTGTATTATTTACTCTTTCATTGTCAGCATAATCAAATCTGGTGTTGTAAAAGCATTTTCCTATATCTGTATATTTTTTCCAGCTCACCGTGAAATCTTCGGTTACCAGTCCTTCCTTCTTTCTTTCTATTCTTCCGGAAGTGCCAAAGCAGCGCCAGTAAGCAATCACAATGGGATATCGGCTGTCAAATTTTTTGAGAAAATCATATATTTTATCACAGACATTCGGCACAATAAATTCATCTATGTCAACAAAAGCAATCCACTTCGTTTCCTGTTTATATTTTTTCACGCAGTCGCTGTACGCCGGCATCTGGACCGGCCATTCCTCCCAGTCCGCCAATGTCACTTCTCCTGACTGCATATATGGCTTTAACACCTCCAGATAATTGTCTGAGGACATGTTATTGTACAAATAAAAATGCTCCACGCCAACGATTTTGTGAAATTCAATCCATTCCTTCAGATAGTCTGCTTCATCCTTAAAAATAGCACATATGCTCACGTCATACTTTGTATCCTGTACCGGCTTTGTATGCACTGTTTTAAACAACATGTCATAGTACAACCGTTTGAAATACAGAAGACTTTTTTTGATTGGATATTTAATGCTAATCTTTTTGGGTCTGTCAAAGATAAACGTTTTATTTTCCTTTTTATAGTACATACTGTCACCTTGTGATAAAACGAATTCCTTTCCTGATTGCTTTTTTTAAAAATGAATCTGCAACTGTATTAGTTGCATATTTTTTCATGACCTTGCTAAAAGGAAACTTTCCGTAGTCCTCCCAAAATGCATCATAATCTTTCGGTTTTTCTGTAGGCTGATATAAATGCTTTTGTGAATGTGCAACCTGTTCCCTCGAAACTTCCTTTGCCAAAAGGTCCTTCTTTGCGCTTTGAAACAAAGCTTCTCCTTTTGGTGTGTGAACCAAAACCAAATTACAGCCTTTATCATCATAAAGTTCCCGACATATTTTATCGACTCCCCAGAAATCGCCCAGTGTAACATCTGTCTCGCGTTCAACTCTTGCCCATGGGCAGTGAAAGCAGCACTCTCGCCGCACCCACGCCTCAAAAAATAAGCTGCCGGTAAAATAGTCCTGATATCTCACTTTCCCATTGCTGTACCTGACTTTTTCTACTCCCTCTCCCCACGCATACTTGTCCTTATCACGAAATTCAAACCTCTCTATTTTCTTTTTCGATTTCTTCTGCAGCCAATTTAGATAATCGGCAAATACCTTGGGAGAGGGCACTCCTGCGCAGACAAGGTCAAGCAGTATCAGCTTGTCCATATTCACTCCGGCTTTGGAAAGATATGCTTTTAAGCCGCCGCACTGGCAGGCAGTGCCGGAAAAAAGAACATATTTCCCATCCTCTAAATCCACTTTTACCTTTTCAAGGGAATTGCCTATTTCACTCTGTACGTATTTCGATTTTTTAAACGTTTCCCTCTCCGATTTACTGACGGCCCTGTGATGTCTGGTAACAAAATCTGCGTCCATTGCTGCCCCATATACACATCCGCCGCTGTCAAGTACAACATCCGACAATGCGGTAAACACCCCGCCCGATCTGCTGCTGGCAATGATTTCTTTATCCATGTGCTTTGCGGCATAACACTTCAGCATATCGGATGCATTGTCCGAATATTCCTTTTTCCATGGATATTCCTTTTTCCATGGGCATACCTTTTCACACAGATTACAGCTTATGCACTTTTTCTCGTCGATTTCCGGAAACGAAAAACCTCGCTCATCTGTGTGCATGGTAATTGCTTTTGTTGGACATATCAAATAGCAGGCAGAACATCCTGAGCAGGACGCCTTATCCTTATATACTCTATCCTTCTTGTTCGTCATATAAAAGCGCCTCCTTCAGATACCGCAGTGAAGCCTCCCTTAGCGAAGCAAACTTTTGATTTATCAAACTATAATCCCAGTCAAAACACCGCTTTTCTTCAAAGGTTTGTTTTTCAACTAATACCTCTTTCATATCCAGTTTTTCAATCAGGTCACTCACCTTATCCATGACAAATTGGGTCGGATGAAAAACAATCGGCTTTTTTAAAATGAACGAAAACATCAGTCCATGAAACGTACAGGTCATAATTATTGAAGCCTTTTTGAAATAGCCCACCCATTCAAAAGGCGACAGTTCTTTCATACGGATTATCCTGTCACACCAGCTAAATTTATCCCCCAAGCTGTCTAAACATATGATTTTAAGACCATTTTGTTTTGCGTAACTTACCGCTCCGTTTATCAGTTCTTCAGAGAAAAAACTGCCATAGACCAATAGATACTCTTCTGTTATGGAAGGCTCCACTACATTTTTATCAGTTTCAAAATCCCATAAAAACGTTGGGTCCAGCACAACCTCCGGCCGACTTCCTGTGATTCGCTGTACAAAGTCTGCGGACTGCTCATCCCTGACTGAAACTGCCGCCATATTTTTTAACCCATCGGCGACATAAGGAGGAACCTCTGTCTCTCTGCCTGCCGAACCACAACTCGGTGCATACGAAATGATTCGCTCCGCCCCAAGCCCGATTCCAAACAATTTTTCATCACCCCTGTTGTGCGCCATTGTATAGGCCCACATGATATCGCTCCCCAAAACAACCAGGTCAAACTGTTTTTCCCCTTTCTCCAGGAGCGTCGTATGTGGAATACACTCATAATATTTCTGAAAAGGAAGACTCAGCTTTCTGATGTGTATTTTCTTAAAACCATTGATATAAGTTCTGGGATTGATGATAAACATACGATATTTTACGTCAAAAAGGCTATAATACATATTATAATGCGGCTTATTTAAATAAGCAATCTGATTTACCACCGCCTCAGGACACATTTTCTGAATCACCTTCTGCATTGCATATGCCTGCAGAAAAGTCCCATAATTAGGCACACCCCAATATGTTAAAATACCTATCTGCGTCATTCTACTTCTTGCCTCCAATTTTCCCACAAAGTTTTTTCTTTGCGTATTTCAGAATCAATTTATGCAGGCAGGCATTTGCCTCTCTTTCGCTATAGAACACACGAATCGATTGCTCAAAGGTGGACAAATCATAGGAACATTTCCTCTTTCGCAGGACATATGCATAATACTGCTCCATCACAAATTCCAAAGCCGCTTTCTTCAGACTCAGAAAAGTATCCGTGCTTATATCCCCTGAACGCAGCAAATCACAGAGAATTGCCGGATACTCTACCGCAAAGGCATAAAATACATCATATTTTCCTTTGGGTATCCCCCCTTCCGGCATTTCGTCCAAAAGCTGCCTATTGTCAATGATATATGTTTCCCTTTTTCTCTCTCCAAACAGTATGTTCGTGTGCGGAAACAGTTCATTAAAGACTGCATCCTTTAAGACTTTTTCAAAATCTTCCCTCCAAAACCCCATCCCTGTAGACCATGATGACCTGATGGAAAGATTTCTTACATACTCGTCAAAACTGCCGTATTTGCAGATTTCTTTTTCCAATTTCAATGAGCCGTTGGCAAAATAAACTATCGGTCTGCTACTTTGATATTTTCGGATAAACGAAATATATTCCATAAGCGTCCCCTGCTTTAGCAGTGTCCGATGGTTTATAAACTTGATAAACTCTCCTTTTGCTCTTTTATATACCTCTATCTCGCTTAAAAACAACGGCGCATCTGTTTTTTCATAGAGCATATTGTCATGCCCTTTACAGTACTCAGTCATTTCTCTGAAAAACTGTTCATTGTTTCCATTATCCACAACAACGACTTCAAATAAGGAATTCTCCACATTTTGTGCAAAAATACTGTCCAGAACCGGAAAAATCCACTCCTGCACTCCATTTGTAGGGATGCATAGAGAAATTAAATATCCCATTATCTGTAGTCCTCCATAATTCTTATATAGTCGTCATAATTCCTTATATACTCTTCTCCATCGTAGTGGCTGCTCGCCAACACAAGCAATACAGAATCGGAAGAAAAATTATACATATCCTTCCAAATCAATTTTGGGATATAAACCCCCATCATCGGTCTGTCAAGCTCTACAATAAACTCCTCCTGTCCGTCTGTAATCCTGACCTTACTCTGTCCGGCCACATTAATCAGTACAAACTCGGATTCCATATTTGCGTGCTGTCCTCTCACCACCGAAGCATCTGAACCATAAATATAAAAAACCCGTTTAATTTCAAAGGGAATCGACTGTCCCCCTTCAATCACCACAAGCTTTCCTCTCTCATCTCCCAAATCAGTAAATTGTAATATACGGCAACGTTCCTGTAAGGTCATGGCAACTCCCTCTTTTTCTCTTACGCAAAGTGGTTGATTGCGTAAATCACCCTATCCTGCTCTTCCTTTGTCATACCGTTATACATAGGCAGACTCAGCACTTCATTGGCAAATTTCTCAGCAATCGGATAATCTCCCTTCTTCTTGCCAAGATACTGGTATGCTTCCGAAAGATGCGGCGGAATCGGATAATGAATTAAAGTACCAATTTCACGGGCTGCAAGATATTCCCAAAGTGCATCTCTTCTACTGCAATGCACCACAAACTGATGCCAGCTTGAATCCGCTTCTTTGCGAACTTTCGGAAGCCGGATAACAGGATTTTGAACCTCTTCCATGTAGCGCTCTGCAAGCCTGCGGCGCTCCTCTGTCAATTCGTCCAAATGCGTCAGCTTCACCCTGAGAAGCCCTGCCTGCATCTCATCTAAACGGCTATTGCTCCCCACCATCTGGTTATGGTAACGCTTTTCGCTCCCGTAATTACGGAATATACGGAATTTCTTTGCCAGTTCCTCATCATCTGTCACAATACAGCCGCCGTCGCCAAAAGCACCGCAGCCCTTGCTTGGATAAAAGCTGAAACAGCCCACATCTCCAAACGTTCCGACCGTCTGTCCCATCCAGTGATTTCCGTGGCTCTGCGCACAATCCTCAATCACCTTCAGCCCATACTTTTCCGCAATCTCCATAATCCGGCTCATGTCACAAGCCTGTCCATAGAGATGAACCGCCAAAATCGCTTTCGTATCAGGTGTGATGG
The DNA here is from genome assembly GCA_947177465.1 of uncultured Lachnospiraceae bacterium. Lineage (GTDB taxonomy): Bacteria > Bacillota > Clostridia > Lachnospirales > Lachnospiraceae > Acetatifactor. The sequence continues at coordinate 2,771 of CAMWUP010000033.1, read as the reverse complement.
CTGCTTCAATCTTTTCCGCATCTATATTGTCATACTCGTCAGGCTCAACAAAAACCGGTGTTGCCCCATTTATCGTAATGCCCATAACACACGCAATATATGCATTGGCACTTACGATTACCTCATCACCTTCTCCAATACCAAGCAGGCGAAAACTAATCCAAAGCGCATCAAGACCGCTCGCCAGACCAACGCAATGCTTCGCGCCAATGTAATCGGCAAACTCCTTTTCAAACTCCCGCACTTCATTTCCCAAAATGTATTGTCCTGAACGCAGCACTTCAACTGCCTTATTTTCGTACTCTTCTGCATACAGTTGGAATTGTCGTCCCAAATCATTGGATATAATCATGAATAGTCCTTTCGAAACATTATCTTTTCTAATTCGCTCATTTTCTTTGGCTAATTTAGATGCTATATGTTTCTTTGAAATTTGTCAACAGAGCTTTCCGCGGAAACCAGCTCAAATCTGCTGTATCGATATCCTTATATAGTTCATTTTCATGCTGTTTAATCAATTCATCTGTCAGTTTTGTATAGTCCAGACAAAGCAGTTCCTGTATTCTTTGTTCCCCACAGCGGTATTTTATGACCCTTGCCGGAGTTCCGCCTGCGATGGCATAAGGCGGTATGTCTTTCGCCACCACGCTCCCCGCAGCGACAACAGCGCCCTGTCCAATGTGCACTCCCGACAATATCAGTACATCTTCGCCTATCCATACATCATCTTCCACTACAATATCACCTTTGTTAACGGTATCTCCCTTTTCCCCCAGTATCTTATTTTTAAAAGGATATGTGCTGACCTTTCTCCAGTCATGCTCCCCGCCGCTTAAGAACTTAACATTACCTGCAATAGAGCAGTAAGCGCCTATTTGTATAGGGCAGTTATTGCTTCCGTAATTTATAATACGCAACGGTCCATATGTGCTTTTCCCTACAGTAACCTTACTCAAGTCAAATACATTCTCTGTCCATGTTGCATTATGGGCATTTTTTTCTCTCCAAAGCTTTCTGAATTTGCTAAGTTTCTGTTTTTCTTTTATAAGCCGCAGCACTTTCCCAAACATGACTTGCTCTCCTCTAAGGAAGCAAACTTGCTTTCCCATTCTTTATTTCATATACGGTATCACATTTTTCAATGGTAGACAAACGATGTGCAATAATAATTAAGGTCTTCTTTCCAGCCAGTTGATTCACAGCTTCCATCACTGCGCTTTCTGTGTCATTATCCAAAGCAGAGGTTGCCTCGTCCATGACCAGAATCTCCGGATTGGCATATAGCGCCCTTGCGATACCAATACGCTGCTTCTGCCCTCCTGACAATCGTGCTCCGCACTCCCCTATTGAGGTATTGACCCCCTCACTTAAGCTTTCCACAAAACCAAGCAGCTGCGCCTCCTGCAACACCTCATTCACACGATTATCATCAATTTCACTCTCCGGTATACCAAATGCTATATTATTACGGATGGTATCATCCAGCAAAAAAACCTCCTGTGGAATATAGCCGATTTTTGCATGCCAGGCACTCATACAGCCCTTAATATCTGTATCATCACACAAAATTCTGCCTTCCAGCGGGTCCAGCACGCCCAATATAACATCCGTTAAAGTTGTTTTTCCGGCTCCGGAAGGTCCGACAAATGCTATCGATTTATTTTTCGGAATGGACAAGTTTACTTTATCCAGCACCTTTTCTTCCCTTGCAGGATAAGAAAAGGTAATATTTTCCACCTTTATTTCCCGCTCGAAACGCAAACTTTCTTCTCCGTTTTCCTGTATAATATCCTGTTTGTCAGCTCCGTTTTCCCGCGCCTCCTTGATGGCAGGGTATATCTTTTCAACTGCAATTTTATTGTATGTCAGCTGATTGATTCCCTGCGTCATTCTGTTAATGGATGGCAATATCCTGAAAGCCGCAACTGCAAACGCCGCAAGTGTAGGCACCAGACCTTGTAAGTCCGCACCATTGACTATTTTCACAATGAGCACACCCAGTAACCCACCAACCAATACGCTTTCCATAACCGGTGCCGGAAGCATTACAACAAATTTATATTTTTTCAGATATCTTGTATTGCCGTCATATTCCCGAAAATAACTGTTTTCAAAATAATCCTCCCGTTCCAATACCTTAATATCTTTGATACCTCCAAACAGCTGGTACAGCTTCATTGTCATTTTTGCATTATATCCTCTGGCCTTTTCTCCAAAAACGGCAACCTGCTTCCGTGTCATTTTCATAAATGTCAGCATAAAAACAACAAAAATAACTGCTATTGCTATTGTCAATGAAATATCCGTCACCATCAGTCCCACTATCAACGCCAGACAGACTACCCCTTCCGTAACTATCTGCAGAGCAGCGCTAAGCGCCTGAAAAAACATTGAACTGTCACCTGAAATGCTCTGAATCACCTCACTTCTATTACGGTTTGCGTGATATATATACGACTGTCTGACATAATATTCTGTCAGTTCACGGGACAATCTGTACTGATTGTTATACACAAAAACATTCTGCATATGTTTCATAAACAGGAGATAAACATTCTTAAAGAGATATACAACAATGAGAGACGCACACAAAAAAACCAAAAAGTTTTCTCTGCTTTCCATGCCCAAAAGTTCGTAAGGTACTTTCAGATATGGTGTATTTTCAATAGAATCCGGCGTACTTGCAACATTTATCACCGGCATAATTCCTGCGACGACTCCTGCCAATTCCAGTATAGCCCCAACTATAATGAGGAACAGCAAAACTACCG
>CAMWUP010000032.1 GCA_947177465.1 uncultured Lachnospiraceae bacterium | reverse complement strand
CTATAATAATCATGCATTTCTTCCTCATTTCCGGAAGTCACAAGCATCTGCTGCGCAACCATAACAACGCCATCCGCTTTTTTCTGCCTGCTTTCCTCCAAACGCTCCCTGCTTGTCATGACATAATTCATGCAGGTAATAAAGAGACCCGCACCCAGCATAAAATTAGCAGCAATAAAAACATATATGGGCAGATTATAACGCAGATTGTGAAAAATTCTCTGCAGTGAATATTTCATAACGTCAACTCCTCCCTACCCTTTCAAAAGCCGTGCGACATCCTGTTTTCCGTAACACACAAAAAGTACAACACTGTCAATCAGAAAAACCAATACCACACCAATCACGCTGACCTGCAAAAATGTCCTTAGCTGCAGGCTGCGCGCTTTGGTTATCATGGCAGACACCAACGGATAAAAGAGTAACGCCAGCAAAAGAGAAAACAGCACAAGCAGCAGATTTCTGATAAGCGATTCCACCCATAGCATTTTTCTGCTTGCTCCCAGCGCAGTTCGGACTGCCATATCGTACTTTTCTCTGGCAATCATACCAACCAGAAGAAACAGTATATTGATACCGGCAAACACAATCACCATTACGGCGCGCTGTATACGGTAACGGTTTACTGTCCATATAGAATCATAGTAAAGCTCTTCCTCCTGCACGCCTGTCTGCGCTGTAATTAAATTTCCCATCTCATGCGGGAACAATCTGCCCGCAATCTGTGTTGGTCTCGCTTCTGTTTCCCCATATGTCAAAATACGATACTGAATCCTTCCTCCCAGTTCAGAAGACCGAGTAGAAACAGCCGCATAAGGAATCAGTATGCCTCCATAAGTTCTTGGTGCACGCACGATACCTTTTACCCTGTATATGCTGCCCGCGATTTCAATTGTATCACCAACCTCAATGCCGCTTCTTGCCAATACCCCGCCATACTCAAGCAGGCACACCTTTTCCCCTCCCTCTTCATAGTCTTCCGCTGAAAAGGCAGCCCCATTCACAAGCTCATAACCGGCTAACGACAGGTAGCTCTCACTGATAGCACAGATACCACTTGCATAAAACGCTTCTTTCGCACAGACTGTCAGTCCCTTGGAAAGAAAATAGCCGGCTGCTTCAAATATCCCCTCTTTCAGACAATTGCCGAGTGCCGCCTCCATTTCTTCCTTGTCCTTATACTGCATCAAATATTCAATAACCGCTATATGGGACGCTTCCTCATATTTCGATACCTCCCCGTCCCTTATCAGGTCATTGATGTCATTGACTGCAAGCAAAGGAAACAGAAATCCCAGCGCAAGCGCAATAATCAGAATGAGGCTGTTATATTTGTGATATATTATGTATTTCCATGCATTTTTTAATAAAAAAACAGTAAACGCCTCCCCTTCTGTATCAAATCTTTTGTAATGCAACTTCCGACCGCTATTACTGCTTTTCAGCAGCGTAAAAACATTTATTTTCCCTATCAGAAATATACATATTACCGGCCTCGTCTATATCCATATACATATACGGACACGCCTTTGGCAAAACCAGAAGCGTATCAAAGGTCTCCTCTTGCACCGAAAAGCAATGAACCATTCCGTATCCAGCAGATACCATATAAAAACAATTGTCCTGATAAACAAGAGCAGTCGGTGCATAACTGTCACAAACCTGTGCTAACGGCTTAAGTTTCCTATCCTGCAGTATGTACAGGATATTTTCTCCCGATTGTGTTATAGTCTTTTTTTCTTCTACTATAAACTCAAATGTATTTACAAAATATATATTTTCATCTCCTGCACACAGGTAACCTACGATTTCATCTCCTATTTTATTCCACTTACCATTTTTCCAGCAGTGTATATATGCATCCTCTGCATCTGCCACATCCGTGGTTACATATATATACCCTTCTTCCTCAACTGCAATACTGATATAGTTGCCTGTATTTTCTAAATGTAAAGGTTGTAAATAATACGTTTCCAAATACTGAAAATCTGATGTAAATTTTTGAACCGAGTTATTACCACTATCAAGTACATAAAAACAACCGCCCGAAAAAGTGATATCCCATGGTTCAGAAAAATTTCCTTCCTCCATCCCTAACGTGCCGTATGTATCCTCCTTGACAAAGTCTTTGTTTAATTTCACAATACAGCTATTGGAAATATCACACACATATATATTATCGTTATAAACACAGACTCCACCGGGCGTTCCAATTCCTATACTGGCTAAATCAATTTCTTTAAATCATAACCGCCCTTCATTTCATAATTACCCTGATCATCTAAAAAATCCCAAAAAACGAAGGGCTTCTCCTTACCACAAGCCGAAAACAAAAATACAGATAACACGCCCACAACAAACGCAAGACTCCTTTTCCCATCTAATCCTCCATGTTTATTCAACCATCTTTCCCTCCTTTACATGCTCATCCTTTATTCGCTTTTTTCAGCGAACTAGAGAGGTATATTTTCGCTATCTAAACGAATCCTTTTGTAGGTTTCCTCCTGCACTGAAAGTCGATTGACTGTTTTATATCCGAAAGATATCATATAAAAGCGCAGCATTGGTAGATACATAAACAAACAATATCCCTTGGTTCTGAGAAATTCCCTTCCTCCATTCCCAATGTACCGTATACAGCCTCTTTAACCAAATCCTTATTCAGCTTCACAATGCGGTTATTAGAAATATCATAATAACAAGCAGCGGGTTTCTGATAATCAATTCTGCCCACAATATTTTCCTGCCTGCGCCCAGTGCAGTACGGACTGCTCCTCCCGATTCAGAAGGCAGCACAGAAACAGCCGCACAGGGAAGCAGTATGCCCCATAGCAAAATCCTCTATTGCTGCATCTGAGTTCATATTTATCTCTTTTTGTTCTTTTAGCAGGTTTCTCTGTAGAATGATAATGACAAATTACAATATGCGAAGAAACAGTAATAAAACTGTCAGAATATACGATGTTCGGTTTTCCCTATCTGCAAATCTCCATTCCCGTTGATTCCTACTTGTTTCACACCCCTATACAGGCAGGACATACACTGTTTGCCCTATATCTTACCTGTACAAATATTATTATACAATTAATTAGATGCATGTCAAGTTTATGATAGGTGAGGTAAAAAAATCTCATCCGTCTTGTAATCCCCCCTCTCCCATGCTACTATAAAACCATCTTAGGTGATTGCCGCCTCTTCAAAATGCAGGGATTACGTAATAGAGACAAAATAAGGGCGACTTGCCACTGCTTCGGAGCCCGTTTTTGTCTCTATTGCATAATCCCGTCACTTGTAAAGGCCTCTCGCAATCACCTTACAGAAAGGAACCTATCCCTATGAAAACCGTTCTCATCACCGGCGCGTCCAGAGGCATCGGCGCTGCCATTGCAAGGATTTTTGCCAAAAACGGCTACCACACCTTTATCACCTGCGCACACAGTACGGATGCGCTTTCCCTACTGCAAAGGGAGCTGACAGATACGTTCGGCAGTCCCTGTACGGCGATTCCCTGCGATATGTCGGACTATGCGGCAGTGGAACGCCTTTTTGCACAGCTTCCTCCCCTTGACGTGCTGATTAACAACGCAGGCAGGGCTTATTTCGGTCTCCTCTCCGAGATGTCCGTCGCAGACTGGCACAGCATCATGGACACCAACCTGAGTGCCTGCTTCTACACCTGCAGGCTTGCCATCCCCGCCATGGTGCACAGAAAAAGCGGGCGCATCTTAAATATTTCCTCCGTCTGGGGGCAGACAGGCTCCTCCATGGAGACCGCCTACAGCGCCTCCAAGGGCGGTCTGAACGCCTTTACCAAAGCGCTTGCCAAAGAGCTTGCGCCCAGCAATATACAGGTAAACGCTTTGGCGCCCGGTTTCATCGACACTGACATGAACCGCTGTCTTTCCTCCGAAGACCAAAAAGCCCTGATAGCAGAAATACCTGCCGACAGAGCCGGCACCCCCGAAGAGGCTGCCGAACTCGCGTGGCAGGTAGTAAACGCTCCCGCTTATATGACGGGACAGATTATTGCGATAGATGGCGGCTGGATTTAGTCCGCTGTTGTCTTGCTGATATATGCCTTCTCAATTCTTCTGTCCTGTATATCCTCCACATGAATATGCAGTCCGAAGCCATCTACATCGAAGCTGACGCCGTCCTCCGGAATTGCCTGCAGAAGGCTGATAATCAGACCGCCCACCGTATCGTAATCTTCCTCCTCCATGGAAAGCTCGACGTCAAGCTCCTCCGCCAAATCATCAATGGTGGTATTGCCGGTTACCTTCCAGAGATTATCCTCAAGCTGTACAATTTCAGGCTCCTCCTCGGGGTCAAACTCATCATAGATATTGCCGACGATTTCCTCCACCAAATCCTCCATGGTAACGATGCCCTCCAACGCGCCGTACTCGTCTATAATGACGGCAATATGAATTTTTTTCCTCTGCATATCGGCAAACAGTGTATCCGCGTGGATGCTCTCCGGCACAAAATACGCCGGACGCAGAATATCCTTAATCTGCGGTTGCAGTCCCTTTCCTATGGCAAGCAGAAAATCTCTTGCATACAAAATTCCGATAATATCATCCAAATCCTCGTCATACACCGGATAACGGGAAAGCCCCCGTTCCTCTATCAGATGCAGAATCTCCTCCTTGGTGTCCTTCAGGGAAATAGCGACCACATCAGTCCGCTGCGTCATCACCCTGCGCACACTCAAATCGTCAAAATCAAAAATATTCTGAATCCATTCTTTCTCGTTCTCATCGATATTGCCTCTTTCCTCGCCAATATCCACCATCATCCTGATTTCTTCTTCTGTTATGTTTTCCACCTCCGCTTCGGTCTTCATGTGCAGGATGCGCAGTACCAAATTCGTGGAAAAAGAAAGAAAGCGAATCACAGGCTTCATGACGAAAGCAATTGCCGATATCACTCTGTAGGAAAATTTTGCCACTCCGTATGGCTTCTGCAGGGCAATCCGCTTCGGCACCAGTTCACCGAATACCAGCGTAAAGTAAGCCAATATCAGCGTAATCAGCACTATGGCAATGATGGACAGCGCCGCCTTGGAAACCGCGGTAAAGCCCAAATCCACATAAATCCATTTTACCAGATAGCCTGAGAAATTCTCTGCCGCCAAAGCACTTCCCAAATATCCGGCAAGCGTAACGCCTATCTGTATTGTGGATAAAAAGGCGGACGGTTCCTCCACCAGCTTTAAAAGTCTTGCTGCATGTTTATCTCCGTCGTCCTCCAGCTTATGAAGCTTCGTCGTGTTTAATGAAACGACAGCCAGCTCCGTGCCGGCAAAAAAAGCATTCACCAAAATCAAAATAATCTGTAATAATATTTGTAACATTATCGTACCCAAAATCAGTTCTCCATTTCCGCATATGCTGCCGCCGGCTTATTATTTACAAACGCAGGATACACAAAAAGGCATAACCTGTCGTCTTGTAAACCACAGGCTATACCTACCCATATTATGCTTTATGCAGTTATCCGTATTATTTTCCGCGTCGCCGTCAGCGTCGTCCATTGCCGTTACTTTCCTTTCGCCAGTCTGGAAATTTTTACTGTTTTCTATATTACCATACTCTTTCCTATTATGCAAGCCTAACCGTATGGTCGATGCCTACGGAGCAGACTACTGCCCCTGCATCCGTCTTCAGTCCGTGCTTTTTATGAATCATTTCCATGATGGCATTTCGTCTGTCGGCGGATGTCACAATGGCGATAATCTCTTTTTCCGACTGCACGGAAATCCCGTAAAACTGTGCGTCCTCAGGTCCTGCCCACCTCGCTCTGATAACAGTCCCACCCCGCGCTCCGGCTTCTCTCGCCGTGTCCATTACAACATCTGTGTGCCCCTGATTGACCGCGATTAAAATCAGGCTCTGATCTGTCTTTCCGCTCATCTCCGCTCCTCCTGTCCCGCTTGACTGATTCAACAGCACTGTCGCCACCAGGCTGCTCAATGCCGTAAGCGGCATATCAAACACAAGCCCATTGCCATAAGCCGCTCCCTGCGACTCGCTGTCCAGCTTATGCAGAAGCCGTTCTGCAGTTTCCTTTGCTGCGTAACTTATCAGAATATCCTTTTCTGCAGTTCCCACACCCAGTACGTCCAGTAAATCCGAGGATGCGGTTCCTCTGCCCATACACTGATAACTGCAGAACACACCCTGCTCCGCGTACAGCTTTGCCAGCGCCTTGCCCCTGCCGCGTTCCGCAAAGGTCACTATCAATTTTACGCCCTTTTTATCTGCCATAGCCGCCTCCGCTCATTGCTTTAGTCAAAATACATCATGCCGTCTTCTGCTTCCTGAAGCTGTATAATCAATCTGCGTTTTCTCATCCTTCTCCGCACGCTGTCCGTAAGTCCCATTATCTGGATGGTAAAAAGGGGCGTCATCGCCACCATCGCTACGATACCGAAAGCATCCGTCAGCACGTTTCCGCCCAATGCTTCGCAGGCGCCCATGGCAAGCGGCAAAAGAAAGGTTGTCGTCATCGGTCCGCTTGCAACACCGCCGGAGTCAAATGCAATACCGGTAAAAATTTGCGGTACAAAGAAAGTCATCACCAGCGAAATCAGATACCCGGGTATCAGAAACCACATAATATTCAACCCTGTCAGAATACGGAGCATGGCAATACCCACCGAAAAGGCAATACCAATGGACAGGCTGAAGCCAATGGACTTCTGGGTGATGGAACCGCTCGTCACATCCTCTACCTGCCTTGTCAGAACCTGTACGGCAGGCTCTGCCTTGACGATAAAGTAACCGATTACCATGCCGATGGGAATTAATACCCACGGCGTCCTGCTGCCCGCCACCGCCGAGCCGATATACTGTCCTGCAGGCATAAAGCCCACATTTGCTCCGGTCAAAAACAGCACCAGCCCAATATAGCTGTATATCAGTCCCGAAATAATCTTAATAAGCTGCCTCTTGTGAAATCTCCGAAAAATACACTGGAAAATCAGAAAAAGCCCCGCAATCGGAATCAGCGCTACCGCAACTTCCTTTATGTACGCCGGAAATGCACGGGCAAATTCAATTGCCACCTCTCTCGTCGTCGCAAGCTCCGCAATACTCACCGGCGTATACACCGCATCCTCAGGATGATAGCAGATTCCCAAAACAAGAACGGATAGAACAGGACCTATGCTGCAGATTGCCGTCAGACCAAAGCTGTCGCTGCTGGAATTCTTGTCGCTTCGCACGGAAGCCATACCAATACCAAGCGCCATGACAAAGGGAACCGTGACCGGTCCGGTCGTCACACCGCCGGAATCAAAAGAAACCGGTATAAAATCCGCCGGTGCAAAACAGGTCAGAATAAAGATAATACCATAAAAGAAAACCAATATGTAAGAAAGAGGTATTTTCAGCAGGATACGAAGCTGTGCAATCACTAAAAAGCCGCCGACGCCAAGCGCCACCGTCAATATGAGGGTCAAGTTCGGAATGGCAGGCACCTGCTGCGCAAGCACCTGCAAATCCGGCTCTGCAAGCGTAATCAAAATCCCCAGCACAAAACAGACAGACAACGGAATCACAATCTTTCTCGCCTTGGAAAGCTGCACGCCCACGCCCTCTCCCATCGGTATCATGGACATATCCACACCCAGAGTAAAAAATCCCATGCCGATAATCAGAAGCGCCGCCCCGAACAAAAACAGTGTCAATATCCCCGGGGACAATGGTGCGATGGTGACACACAGACACAGTACAATGATGGTAATCGGAAGCACTGATGTGACAGATTCATAAACTTTTTCCCGTAATAATTCGTTATGCCGCAAGCCGTCCACTCCCTTTTTATTTATAGTACTATCTTACTTTTGCAAAGCTACACAATGACTCTCGCCATATAACGAGTTTCATAATTACTTATTATAGTACTATGAATCATCCCACGTTGCAAATAAAATAATCATAAATAACATCAGGATTTTTTAATACACCGCTGTATCCACTTTGTCAGCTCCACGATTGGAACGATTGTCACTGCAATCAGCAGGGACACCGCATATTCCGCAAGGGAGATATGGGCAAAGCCAAAAGCATTTGCCAGAAAAGGAATATAAATAACCGCCGTCGTACAAATCAGGGACAGCAGCATGGCGCCCCACAAAAACCGATTCTGCCCTTTGATGGAAAAGACGGATTTATCCAGAGAGCGCATGTTGAAGGAGTGGAAAATCTCCGCCATAGACAGGGTTAAAAACGCCATCGTCATGCCATCCTCACTGTTTGTAAATTCCCATACGCCCGCTTCCATATAGTGCCCCACCATATATGCTGCCAGCGTGATAACGGATACAGTAATACCCTGCAAAACCACATGGACGCCTAAGCCCCCCGCAAAGATACCATCCTTTGCGTCGCGGGGCCTTCTCTTCATAATATCCGCTTCTCCCTTTTCCATGCCGAGCGCCAGTGCAGGAAAACAGTCAGTAATCAAATTAATCCAGAGCAGATGCACCGGCTTTAAAATGGTAAAGCCGAGCAGCGTTGCAAAAAAGATGGAAAGCACCTCAGACAGGTTGCTTGCAAGCAGAAACTGGATGGATTTCCTGATATTATCATAAATCCGTCTGCCTTCGCCCACCGCATTAACAATCGTTGCAAAGTTGTCGTCAGCCAGAACCATATCCGCCACATTTTTAGTGACATCCGTACCGGTAATGCCCATTCCCACACCGATATCCGCGTTCTTGATAGAAGGTGCATCGTTGACGCCGTCGCCCGTCATTGCCGTAATCTTTCCTTTGGCGCGCCATGCATTGACAATCCGAACCTTATGCTCCGGCTGTACCCTCGCATACACGGCATACTGCTCTATCCGCTCCGCCAGCTCCTCATCCGAAATTTCATCAAGCATGGCGCCGGTAACTGCCTGTTTGGGACTGTCGATAATCTGAAGCTCCATGGCAATGGCAACTGCCGTATCCCTGTGGTCGCCGGTAATCATCACAGGTTTTATCCCTGCCTCCCGACACTCGGCTATAGCAGCCTTCACCTCCGGACGGACAGGGTCTATCATGCCGGTAAGCCCGATAAATACCATATCCCGCTCCAATTCTTCTGCTTCATAAAGCGCGGGCTCCTCCGCAAGACTCTTGTATGCCGCTCCCAGAACACGAAGCGCGCTGTCCGCCATCGCCTTGTTTTCCGCGAGCACTTCCCTACGCAGCTCTTCCGTCAGTTCAACCTCCCTGCCCTCCTTCAAAATACGCACACAGCGTTTTAAGAGCTCATCCGGCGCGCCCTTGGTGTACTGTACAAGACTGCCATCCAGTCTGCGGTGCACAGTAGTCATCATTTTCCGCATGGAATCAAAGGGCGCTTCCCCGATTCTTACATTCTCCACTTTCAAATCATTCTTGCGCATCCCCTTCTGAAACGCATAGTTGACCAGCGCGCACTCCGTAGGCTCACCTACTGCTTCATCATTTTCCCCCTGTTCTGCGTCGGAGCAGAGCGCCATTGCCTTTGCCAGCAGCGTCTCATCCGCGCTGACCGCCTTTACCACAGTCATCTTATTCTGCGTCAGCGTACCCGTCTTGTCAGAACAGATAACCTGCGCGCACCCTAAGGTCTCCACTGCGGTCAGCTTTCTGATAACCGCGTTTCTCTTTGACATATTGGTAACGCCGATAGAAAGCACGATGGTCACCACCGCGGCAAGCCCTTCGGGAATCGCCGCCACTGCAAGGCTGACCGCCACCATAAAGGTGTCCAGCATGGCTGTGCCCGTAACGTTGGGATAAATCCGAAACAAATCTATGGCAAAAATCACGACGCAGATGGCAAGCACCAGCACGCTTAACACCTTGCTTAGCTGGGACAGCTTCTGCTGCAAGGGCGTCTGATTGTCCTCCGCCCTGGAAAGAGCGTCCGCAATCTTTCCCATTTCTGTATTCATGCCGGTATCCGTCACCACCGCCCTGCCGCGTCCGTAAACTACCGTACTTCCCATATAAACCATGTTTTTGCGGTCGCCCAGAGGCACCTTGCCATCCGCGCTTGTAAGCACATCACTTGTCTTTGTCACGGGAACCGACTCACCGGTAAGCGCCGCTTCCTCTATCTTTAAGCCCGCACATTCTATGATTCTCGCGTCCGCGGGAACGGAATCTCCCGCTTCCACCACCACAATATCGCCGGGCACCAGTTCTTCGCTGCGTACCGTGGTAGGCCGCCCGTTGCGAATCACCTTGGAAGTCGCCGCCGCAATCTCCTGCAAGGCTGCAATCGCCTTTTCCGCTTTGCTCTCCTGTACCACGCCCAGCACCGCATTAATCAGCACCACAATGAGGATAATAATGACATCCGCAAAGGATTCCCCCGCATATACCGCTGTGATTCCCGAAATCACAGCCGCTGCAATCAAGATAATAATCATAGGGTCCGCGAGCTGCTGCATAAACCGCATAAACAGGGACGTCTTTTTCCCCTCCGCCAGCTTGTTATCGCCGTACAGCCGCCGTCTCTCCTCCACCTGTGCATCCACAAGCCCGCTTTCCGTGCTTTGTTTCTCCTTCATAACCTCTTCTGCACTGCTTAGATACTCTTTCATATTAATCTCCATTCCTGTTGATTATTCCGCTATGCCATCTGCATATAAAGCAAAAAACTCATATACAATGATTTTAACCACTGTATATGAGTCTCATTCTTTATAGATAAACCAGACGGCTGACGCCGCCATGCTTGTTGACTTATCGCGCACCCGCCACGACCTTACTATACATCCGGACTGTCTTTTGCATATACAAAATCCGTCCTTTGTCAACGGTCCGCGGAATATGCGGAACTACTCCCTCAACTATGTAATTGTTGTATTTATCATAGTGAAATTTCCACTATTTGTCAATGGCAGCGCAGAGATTTTATGGTTATTTCACAAATCAAATTGCCGATTACAGTTTCAGGGTTTAAAATCATCAGGCGGACGATATCCCGGCACAGTAAGATACCAGCGTACTCCAAAACGGTCCACTACGCCCGCTGCACACGGACTCCAGGGCAGTTCGCAGATATCCATCAAAACAGTCCCGCCATCTTTCAAAATTTCAAATGCCCTTTCAAGCTCTTCTCTTGTTTGAAAAGTATATCCAAGCTCAATCGGATTACCGTCACCTTTGAAATACGCTTCCTTTGCTTCCACCACAGAGCAGATTTCTCTATTATCCTTCACCAAATCTGAATGAAAGTATGTTCCATCATCATTCAGCACATGATACCCGAGTTCCAGACCAAAAGCTGCTTTATACATATCAACTGCCTGTAAGCTGTCCTTAATATATATTCCGACTCCCAGATTCATATTTGTCACACCATTTAATCCTTTCTTTTTTTAGCGTATCATGCTTTCTATACAAAAGCAAATATGATATTCCTTTAACTGTTATACTTTTTTACAGAGATTTTATGGTATCAATTAATTTAGGTGTTTGTGAAACTTGTTATCTGGCAAGTGTCATTGTGCATGTTGTATCATTTGGGATAGCATCACAGAAAGCAAGACCATATAAACCTTCCTTCACTAAAAAATTATCAGAGTAAAACCATATCCCTGTGCCATATCTTTTGCATTGATTGATAGAATTATCTTTGATTTACTTCGACACTGATACTGCAGAACGCAGTATCAGACGTAGATTTGTTTTAGACTTCCAGATGATATTCCTTTAACATTTCCTGATAAAAGGCTTCTTCTTTAAGACGGGGAATGAAATCCGTCTTTCCGTCGGCCATCATGCGGGAAACCAACTCCAGCATCTGCCTCGTGCCGGCTTCATGTTATCTTTTCAGCAACTCTTCAAACTGCATGTACCTTCCCTCCAGTTCCCGACTCTGCTTCAGCGTTTTTATCCGCTCGTGGATTTTTTCAAGCCTTACATCGCCTGCCCGCTCTACATACGCGTCCGTGGAATCCGTGACATACCGCAAAAAGCCGACAAGCTCCGTTGGTACCTCTCTTTCATTCGTACCTCTTGTGCTTAGGAAAATACGCTTCGTGCCGTCTTCCAGTGGAAAGTCCGCCTCTAAGCATCTCGGCTCAAAGGTATAGCGGTACAGCCCCCTTCCAAAGGGGTCGAAACTGCAGATAAACACAATCACACTGGGCTTTAATTCTTTGAAATCCTGCCCCGGCTTTAGAGACGATAAGTCCATTTCTGCCTGATGGTAGCGGCTTCTCTGTGGGAGGTTCTTCTCATCTGCGTTCTGCATTTCCAGATTGTAATCCACATTCCACTCGT
>CAMWUP010000031.1 GCA_947177465.1 uncultured Lachnospiraceae bacterium | reverse complement strand
AATGAATGAACGCTCTTCCGTAAATATAAAAGAAAAAAAGATATCGTCCTGCAAGGTGTAAATCAGTCTGGGTGGAGAGCGAATGTCACTCCCGAAATTTTTGAAAATGTTCAATGGGACTTACAGGCAGACATAGAAATGTTTATGAGAGCTTATATGGATCGGATGACACCGGATTTTGTAAACTTGTCTATCGCCTTAAGGGCACCACAATTATATGAAGAGACTGCTTCCCTTATTATGAAAGTGCCGCAGGCTTTTCTATCGTCTTTTACGGAATATCTGAATAAAATGTATGAAATGGGTAAAATACCCGAAGCTGATTTTGATGCGCTGGCTATGGCAGTCTTTTCATCAACATTCGGGTATACATTTTTAAGGGCATCCTTTGGAAAAGAGTTATCTAAGGTGGAGAAGGATGAGTATATTAAAAATAGCGCACAAATGTTTATAAAGGGATTAGAACTGTAAAGATCGGTACTGCCCTATGGTAGTACCGAAAAAAATAGGCAGTATGCAAGCAAGTACACGCATACGAAAGGAGAAATTGTATATGGAAATAACAGGTGCTGAATTATTTGTAAAAGCATTAAAGGAAGAAGATGTTACCACTTTATTTGCTTATCCAGGAGGTCAGGCAATAGACTTGTTTAATGCACTGTATGGTGAAAAAGATATAGATGTTATTTTGCCACGTCATGAGCAAGGTTTAGTTCATGCGGCAGACGGATATGCCCGTTCTACAGGAAAGGTGGGTGTCTGCCTTGTAACCAGCGGACCAGGGGCTACAAACCTTGTTACAGGTATTGCCACTGCGAACTATGATAGTGTTCCACTGGTATGCTTTACAGGGCAGGTACCAACTAATCTTATCGGAAACGATGCTTTCCAGGAAGTGGACATAGTTGGTATCACAAGAAGTATCAGCAAATATGCCGTGACGGTACGAAAAAGAGAAGATTTGGCTGAAACAATCAAAAAGGCTTTTTATATTGCAAAGACAGGAAAGCCGGGAGTTGTTGTTGTCGATTTGCCAAAGGATGTTCAGAGAGCTTATGGTAGTGATGTTTATCCCAAAGAAATAACAGTCAGAGGTTATAAGCCGAATACTACCGTTCATGCGGGACAATTAAATAAGGCATTGGATATTTTGGACCAGGCAAAGAAACCTGTCTTTCTGATAGGCGGAGGAGTTAATATTGCCCATGCCAATAAGGAAATGACACAGCTTGCAGAGCTGACAGGAGTTCCCGTTATAACGACGATTATGGGCAAAGGAGCCATTCCGACAACCAACCGTCTGTATGTCGGAAATGTAGGCATTCATGGAAGTTATGCTGCAAATTCGGCAATCAGCAATTGTGATGTTCTTTTTTCCATAGGAACACGATTTAATGACCGCATTACTGGGAAAATCGAAGAATTTGCAGCAAACGCTAAGATTGTCCACATCGACATTGATGCTGCATCTATTTCACGCAATATTGTTGTTGATGTTCCTATTGTAGCTGATGCGAAAAAGGCGATATGTGCTTTGCTTGAAAGGGCAAAACCACTTCATATCTCAGAGTGGACAGATGAAATAAACCGTTGGAAAATGGAATACCCCATTGACATGGGAAAAGTCGGTTTGACACCGCAGATGATTATACAATCTATCAACGAAGTTTTTGAAGCTGCTGTTATTGCCACCGATGTAGGTCAAAATCAGTTATGGACAACGCAATTTCTTGATATTGACGAGAATAAGCAAATGCTGACTTCTGGCGGCTTGGGAACGATGGGATATGGTTTTCCTGCGGCAATCGGTGCAAAGCTTGGTAATCCCAATGAAGATGTTATTGTTATCTCTGGTGATGGCGGTATACAGATGAACATTCAAGAAGTGGCAACCGCTATTGTGTATGAATTGCCTGTTATTATCTGTATATTGAATAACGGATATTTAGGGAATGTACGGCAATGGCAGGAGATGTTTTATGACAGGCGGTATTCGAATACCTGTATGCGTTACCGAAGAAGTTGTGAGATAGGATGTAATACTCCTAATCATTGTTGCCCGGAATATACGCCTGATTTCATCGCATTGGCAGAAAGCTATGGAGCGAAAGGTATTCGTGTTGCAAAGGCAGAGGATATCAAAACAGCTTTGATAAGTGCAAAGCAGAATACGAAAACGCCTACACTTATTGAATTTATCATAGACAGAGAAATCAATGTCATGCCGATTGTTCCGCCAGGTAACTCACTTAATGACATGATTTTGGAAAGTGAGGAAAGCACAAAATGAAAAAGAGATGGATTTGTTTATTTGTAGAAAATGAAATAGGTGTCCTTGCCCGTATCTCTGGCTTGTTTTCTGCTAAATCATATAATTTAGACAGCTTAACGGTTGGAATTACTGAGGACAGTACCATATCACGGATGACAATCAGCTTAACAAGCGATGATAAGACTTTTGAGCAGATAAAAAAGCAGTTAAGCAGAAGTGTGGAAGTTATTAAATTAGTAGACTATACAGATACACCTATCCACATGAAAGAAATTCTGTTTGTCAAGGTTAATGACTGTTCCGATGAAGATATAACGGAGTTGTTTCGGATTTCAAAAGTGTTTGGGGTTACAATGATTGACTATGACGGCATTACTGCTCTTTTGGAATGTACCCAGACAGAAAACAGAAATGATGATTTGATTGCTTTGCTGAAAAGAAAGTTTGTGAATAGAATTGAGATTGTTAGGGGCGGCAGTGTTGCAGTTGAAGCGGTAAGTATATCCGAGAGATAATGCTTTTTTTCTGTCACACAGGCAAGATAGCATTGTCTAATTAAGTAGGAGGTAAAAATCTATGAATAAAAAAATGAATGAAGAATTACAGGTTTTAGTTGATAAAGCCACAGCAGGGGATAAAAAAGCCCTTGAAACTCTTGTCACAGGTGTGCAGGACATTGTATTCAATTTATCCCTGCGGATGCTCGGCACATTTACAGATGCGGAGGATGCCACACAAGACATTCTGCTGAAAATGATTACACATCTATCATCTTTTAGAGGTGACAGCTCGTTTACAACATGGGTATTCAGCATTGCAGCTAACCATCTGAAAAATTACAAAAAGCATATGTTCGCCCACTATCCGTTAAGTTTTGAATATTATGGGGATGACATAGAAAACGGAAAAATACAGGATGTGCCAGACTTGACTCAGAATGTGGAAAAGGATATTTTGGCGGAGGAACTGAAAATGTCCTGTACCAACGTGATGCTGCAATGTCTTGATACAGAAAGCAGATGTATTTTTATATTGGGTACAATGTTTAAGGTTGACAGCCGCATTGCAGGAGATATTTTGGAAATGACCCCAGAAGCTTACCGTCAGCGGCTTTCCCGCATACGCAAAAAAATGGCAGACTTTCTAGGTCAGTATTGCGGAGAATATGGCAATGGCAGATGCAAATGTAAAGACAGGGTGAATTATGCAATACAAAGCCATAGAATAAATCCGCAGCAACTGGATTATACGACAGCCATAGAAATTCCTGTTAAAACCATGCTTGATGTGAAAAATGCTATGGAAGATATTGACGGATTATCACAGGATTTCCCGTTCTGTAAGTCTTATCAATCTCCCGAACGCACGAAACATCTGATACAGGAATTTTTAGATTCTATGCAGTTTTCCATTATCCAAAATTCGTAAAGGAGATGACAGATTATGAATACACAAGTAATTATAGATTACTTATCGGCTTTGAGTTTGAATAACAACCGTGAATGGTATCATGCAAACAAAGAAGATTACAAAAAAGCAAATGCTGAATTTGAAGGGTTATTGCAGGCTTTGATGTTGGAAATTGGAAAGTTTGATAGCAGCATCTTACATAACAATCCAAAAGACCTTACATTCAAGATTGTAAGAGACACCCGCTTCAGCCATGATAAATCGCCTTATAATCCTGCGTTTCGTGCCCATATTTCCTCTAAGGGTAAACTGCCTGTCCCTGTTGGGTATTACCTTATGATAAAGCCAGACAATCAATCTTTTTTAGGTGGCGGTTTGTTTGCAGATATGTTCAAAGACGCAACAACAATGATACGGGATTATATTGTTCAGAATGGCGAAGAATGGGAAAAGATTATTCATGGGCCGGAGTTGGAAAAATATTTCACCGTAAAGGGAACAGCATTAAAGAATGTTCCGGCAGGGTATGAGAAAGAACACCCGCAAGCGGAATATTTAAAATTTAAGAGCTGGTATTTGGAATATCCGATAAAGGATGAAGAAGTGAAAGATGCAGAAGCATTTCTTGCAAAGGCAGCAGAAATTTTCCTAATCATGAAACCTTTTAATGATTATTTGAACAAAGCACTTGTGGGTTTTCAGATGCCGACAAGGTAGCAATTAAATTGATGTAAGGGTAGTTATTAATCGGCTGTAAGGACAAGCCCACCAAATAAAAAAACGGTGTTTGGTGGGCTGTATCTTCATGCCAGAAATTTCTCCGAGCATAAGTGTTTCAAGTTTTGTAGGGTATCTCAAAGGAAAAAGTACGCTTATGATATTTGAGAGACATGCGAACTTGAAATATAAGTTTGGGAACAGGCATTTCCGTTGTAGAGGATACTATGTGGCTGATTTATTGCAAAGTGCAACCAAATGGTTTACAATAGAACTTGCCTGAAACGGAGGTGTACTACGACCATTTCAGATATTGTGATAAAACTTTGTGAAGAACAAAATATTAGTATTGCTTTTGGATGAAGCCTTTAAATTGATTGATATGTATGAGAGAAGAGGCGCCTATGATAAGGAGGCGTCTGGTTTACGTGCCATTCAGATTGATGTATCAAAGACTTATCCGGCGTATGCAGATAGATATAATCATGAGGCATGTAAAGGGTTTTATAATGGATGACGAGCGATTAAAAAATATGGGTGGAGGAAAAATGTATGTCAATGCATAAGATAGCAGTTATTTCCGATACACATTCATTATTGCGGTCGGAGATTATAGAAAAAATAAGAGAGTGCGAGCTGATTGTACACGCAAGGGATATTGCCTCAAAAGAAACTGCAGAAAAAATCAAATCTCTTGGAACGACATATTTTGTCAGGGGAAATGCCGACAAGGACAGCTGGGCAGATGAGATACCTTTCAGCAGAGAGCTGGAGCTTTTTGGATTGAAAATTTTTGTCATCCATAACCGCAGGCAGATTCAGGAAGATGTATCGGACAAGGATATAGTGATTTATGGACATTCTCATAAATATTCTGAGGAGTACAAGGCAGATGCATGTTATTTTAATCCGGGCAGCTGCGGACCAAGGCGGTTCCATCAGGAAATCACCATGGCAATCCTGACGATTGACGAAGAAGATAAGAGCTTTTCATTTGAGAAAGTTGACTGCTCACCACAGCTTACGGCTGGCAGTGCCAAACTTCCTGATAAAGATATGGCAAAGCTTATCAACAGAATCATGAAACAGATGGATGCGGGCAAGCCGGTTGGCGAGATTGTCAGGAGAAACAGGATAGACGCGGAGCTGGCAAATCAGATATTACAAATTTATACAACACATCAAGGGATTGATGTGCAGGGAATACTGGACAGACTGGATATTTGGGGGAAGTAGTATGACTATGAATTTTTCAGAGGCAGTACAGGAGATTTTGATGAAGAAATTGTTTATCTTTCTATTTTCAGTTTCTATACCTGAAAGGAGAATAGAGATTGTTTGAACAAGATTATATTATGCGGCTTATAAAGGAAATGGTTAGGGCAATATTAAAGTTGTTATTTAATATTGATACAGACTCTCCTTCTACAGATTTGTTGAAGGAGACAGAAGATAAAGAGATGCTGGAATTACTCATGAATATGATAGATGATGGCAGGATAGACGAGGCAGAAAATAAAATATTTGAACTAGCAGAAGAAAGGGATAAAAAGAATTTAGAAATTGCGATACTGTTCTACTCATATTTAAATGATAAGTCTGATGAATTTTTAGAAGAATATAATTTCAGCCGTGAAGAGGTAAAGCTGGGATTAAAAGATATTTTGTCCAGATATGGGATGGATAGTTTTGCAGAGATGATTTTGCTATAGCCATCCGCTCCTCCGCTGCCACTTTGATTGAAGCATTGATGAAAAGCCGATAGTGGAGGAGCTTCTTAAAAAGCCAATAGCAAGGCTGTGAGAACCGACAAAATTAGGTTAATTTTTATGGAGGAAAAATATGTTACAAGTTTATACGCCCCAATTAGAAGATTTATGGTTCCGACAGAGCATGATGTCTGATGAAGAAACTATGTCATATAACCATGCATGGGGAGGTACGATTGCATTTCCAAAAGAAGCATGGGAGGATTGGTACGACTATTGGGTTGTAAATCATGAAAATAAACGCTTTTACAGATATCTGAAAGATGATAAAAGGGGATTTGTCGGGGAAATAGCATATCATTTGGATGAGGGAACGGAACAGTATATGGCGAATGTCATAATAAAAGCAGAGTATAGGGGCAATGGTTTTGGGAGTCAGGGGTTAAAACTACTTTGCTGTTTGGCAAAAGAAAACGGCGTCACAATATTGTATGATGACATGGCGATTGACAATTCTGCGATAGCATTGTTTTTGAAAAACGGTTTTGAAGAAGAATATAGAACGGACGAAATTATTATGTTGAGAAAAAATCTGTAAAAATTTACTTTTTAGTGGTATAATTTTCAGGATAAAATCATAACACGATGATGAAATAAGGGACAGGGTGCTTGAGGTACTGTTGCAGTTAGAGGAGAGAAGGAGCTTTTATTGGTGACAGACATGAATAAAAAATCAAGAGAACAGGCAAGGCAATTACTGTCTGTGCATCAGATTGCGGATAAGGATATCTTAGAAAAATATGAGTTTCGCAATATCCGGCAGGAGGAAGCAGAGCAGGCTGTAGAGATTGAAAAGATTTGCTTTCCGCCAAATGAGGCATGTTCCGAACAGCATATGAAGGAGCGGATTGCAAAGGCGCCGGAATTATTTTTGGTTGCGATAGATAAAGAAACCGGTAAGATAGCCGGTTTTCTGAATGGTCTTTCTACAGATGAATATGTTTTCAGGGATGAATTTTTTACGGATGCAAACTTATATAATTCAACCGGAAAGAACATTATGATATTAGGGCTTGATGTGCTGCCACAGTACCGCAGGCAGGGACTGGGAAGAGAGTTGGTATTTCAATACCTGCGGCGGGAGCGGGAGAATGGCAGAAAAATGCTTCTGCTTACATGCCTGCAGTCAAAGGTGAAGATGTATGAGAAAATGGGATTTAGCGACCATGGAATTGCAGATTCAACCTGGGGCGGGGAAGAGTGGCATGAGATGAGCTATACGATTGGCATATAAAAGGAGGATGAATACCATGCTATTTATAGAATACCCGAAGTGTACAACCTGTCAGAAGGCTAAAAAATGGCTGGATGCAAACAATATTGCGTATACGGACCGTCATATTGTGGAGGACAATCCCTCTTATGACGAATTAAAGGAATGGTACGAAAAAAGCGGGCTGCCGCTTAAGAAATTTTTTAATACAAGCGGTCTTTTATATAAGGAGCTGCAGCTTAAAGACAAGCTTCCTGCTATGAGTGAGGAAGAGCAGTTACAGCTTCTTGCTTCCAATGGAATGCTTGTGAAGCGTCCGCTTATTGTAGATGGCGGGTTGGTGATGACAGGCTTTAAGGAAACGGAGTGGGCTGCGAAAATCAAATAGGGGACAACAAAGTATGAACGCAAAAGAAACCTTAAAGGTCTTTTTTGGATATGATTCTTTCAGAGCGGGACAGGAAGGTATCATTGAGTCAATTTTAGAAGGGCGTGACGGGCTTGCCATTATGCCGACAGGCGCGGGCAAGTCTGTCTGTTATCAGGTTCCGGCGCTAATGTTTTCAGGAATTACCATCGTAATCTCACCGCTTATTTCTCTTATGCAGGACCAGGTGAAGGCGCTGAATGATGCCGGAATCCACGCTGCATTCATTAATTCATCTCTTACTGAGACGCAGATTAGAAAAGCGTTAAATCTGGCGGCAAAGGGCACATACAAGATTATTTATGTGGCGCCGGAACGGCTGGAAAGTTATGATTTCATAGACTTTGCATATCACGCAGATATTTCCATGGTAACGGTTGACGAGGCGCATTGTATTTCCCAGTGGGGACAGGACTTCAGACCGAGTTATTTAAAGATTGTGAATTTTATAAAGAATCTTCCGAAGAGACCGATTGTCAGTGCGTTTACGGCAACTGCAACAGAAGAGGTGAAGGAAGATATTTTGTGTATCCTGAATCTTGAGAATCCGAATGTGACCGTGACAGGGTTTGACAGGGAAAATCTGTATTATAGTGTGGAAAATATACGGAAGAAAGAGGATTTTGTAATCCATTACATAGAGAAGCACCCGAAGGACAGCGGGATTATTTATTGTGCAACCAGAAAAAATGTGGACAATCTTTTTGAAGCGCTGTACAAAAGAGGGGTTCCTGTTACCCGATATCATGCGGGCATTGACAATGAAAACAGAAAGAAAAATCAGGATGACTTTATATACGACCGTGCGCCCGTAATTGTGGCTACCAATGCATTTGGCATGGGTATTGACAAGTCTAACGTCAGATATGTCATCCATTACAATATGCCGCAAAGCATGGAGAATTATTATCAGGAGGCGGGACGAGCCGGACGGGACGGTGAACCGGCGCAATGTATTCTGCTTTTTTCGGCACAGGATATTGTCATCAACAAATTTCTTTTGGAGCAGAAGGATTTTTCCGGCTTAGCGGATGAGGATGCGGAGCTGGTGAAGCAGCGGGATATGCGCCGTCTGCAGACGATGGAGGGATACTGTAGAACGACAGGCTGCCTGCGGAATTATATTTTAAATTATTTTGGTGAAAAGGCTGCTATGCCCTGCGACAATTGCGGCAACTGTCACAGAGAATACAAGGAAGTGGATATGACCGCCGAGGCAAGGCAGGTCATACAGTGTGTGGCAGAGACAAGGGGGCGATATGGCTTAACTGTTGTGCTTGGAACTCTGGTGGGAGCTGACAGGGCCAGATTGCGGGAGCTTGGCACTGTGAACTATAAATCGTATGGATCGTTAAAAAATACGAGCGAAGCTTTGATACGAAGCCTGATTAGCCAGATGGCAGAGGAAGGATATCTGTATCAGACAGAGGATAAATACAGTGTACTGAGAATTGGGAATATTGCACCATTACAGGATGAAAATGCTCGTGTAATTATGCGTACCTATGAAGAGAAGGAACCGGAGAAAAAGACAAAGCCTGTGCGTAGAAAAAGCACAGATTCCCTTACAGCAGCGGGGTATGATTTGTTTGAAGAGTTGCGTAAACTCCGACTTGAAATTGCAAGGGAGGAGTCCCTGCCGCCATACATCATTTTTAATGATAAGACGCTGATTGATATGTGCGTGAAGCTGCCGGTGGATGAACAGGATTTGCTGCAGGTATCCGGTGTGGGAGAGAGTAAACTGAAAAAATACGGAAAGCGTTTTTTAAGTGCGATAAAAGCGTTTGCAGAATAATAATGAGGGCTGTAACCGGCTCATTTCATGAGCCAGTACACCCCGTAAGCAGGGATATCCACGCCCTTTGCGGCCATGGTTCTGCCGGATATCAAATCGGTGTATTCACCATCATCTTCGTTAATCCACGCGGTTTTATCAAATTCGCTGAAATTAAACAGTGCCACTAATTTTTCTTTTTTGTCGGCGCGTATGATGCCCAGAACAGAATTGTCCCAGGTTTCTGTTGTCCATACGTCGGCGTCATGTCCGAATACGGAATGGGACTGCCGGATTTTTTCCAGCAGGGCAAGTCCGCCAAAAAGCCTTTCAGTAACGCTGCCTTTGATGTTTCGCTCTTTTGCCAGATTCCAGTCAAATTTTCCGCGGTGCAGATAGCGGGAATCTTCTTTTCGCCTCGGATCCTCATGGTAGGAATAATCATTTTGCAGGGCAATCTCGTCGCCACTGTAAATAACCGGAATACCGGACTGTACAAGCATATAGGCATGGAGCATAAAGTCAAGCCGGAGGGCGCGATTAAGCGCCGACTCATCGTGCTCACACAATGCTTTTTCGATGCCGCACAGGGAGGCAGTGGTTCCGCACAGCCTTGCGTCCCCTGAAGCAGGGTCGGAATTGTACAATTCACCTCGCGCGAAGGATTCAGGATATTGTCCTGTTAAAAAATCATTCAGATATTTTTTGTGGCTGACTTCACCGATGCCAAACTGCATAAGCCACGGATAATCCAGTCCCCAGCCGATATCGTCGTGACACCGCAGGTAATTGAGGAAGACATACTCTTTCGGCAGGCTGTTCACAATATCCATCTGCTGCTTGAGGATACGGATATCCCGTGTTGCCACGCAGTTCCATGTGGTAGCCATAGTGGTAACATTGTAGAGCATATGGCACTCCGGCTTTTCCACAGTTCCGAAATAGGGAACTACTTTGTCGGGCGCCATAACTACCTCGCCCAGCAGCAGCACGCCGGGGCAGACAATCTCACAGATGATTCTCATCATCCGTACGATATTGTGCACCTGCGGCAGATTACGGCAGTTGGTTCCGAGCTCCTTCCAAATGTAAGGAACCGCATCAATTCGTATAATGTCGATGCCCTTGTTGATTAGGTTTAAGACATTGCTTATCATATCGTTTAGGACCACCGGATTCTGATAATTTAAATCCCACTGATAGGGATAAAAAGTAGTCATTACAAATTTATTCAGGTCGGGAAGCCATGTAAAATTGCCGGGGGCGGTTGTCGGAAATACCTGCGGAACTGTTTTTTCAAACTCAGCCGGTATATCATAATTGTCATAAAAATAGTAGCGCTCCTGATACTCCTGTTCGCCCTGTCTTGCCCGTTTTGCCCACTCATGCTCTTCGGAGGTATGATTCATGACAAAATCCAGACACAGGCTGATTCCCCTGCCGTGGCAGTCGTCGGCAAGCTGTTCCAGCTCTTCCATGGTGCCAAGCTGTGGTTTGACCCTGCGGAAGTCGGATACAGCATATCCGCCGTCGTTTCTTTCTTCAGGAGTATCAAGCAGCGGCATAAGATGTATGTAGTTGACATTACATTCCTCGATATAGTCCAGCTTGTTTCTGACGCCTTCCAAATTGCCGGCAAAAGCGTCCACATACAACATCATACCGAGCAGCTTGTTTCCCTTATACCAGTCAGGGTTTTCCTTTCTGAGTGTATCAAGCTCTTTTAAAGGTCTTTTTCTTTCCTGATAGCAGCGGTACATAATGCGGCAGAGCTCTTCAAAAGCATCCATGCGGTTTTCATACAGTTCACAATAGAGCCACTTTAATTCGTCATAATATTTTGTAAGTTCGTCTCTGTACTCTTTTACATAGTTGTCCATGGGAAATGCCCTCCAGTCACAAGAACTTCTTTAAAAATTATCCGACTTTTCCGTTGCGCTGTCAATCACGATTTTGCTAAGGAAGCATTTAAGATGTCCGTGGTTGAAGAAGCAATAGGAAAAAATTATAATATACTTTATTAAGGTAAAGGAGGATTCCCTTTATGGAAGCAATATGGCTGCCGGACGAGATAAAATGTATTGTGCGGGGTAAGCCCTATGAAGAAAATAACATAGGTATGTCGGATTCGCAGGTTTTTATGTTTGAGGATATGGTGCTTAAGATTCAGGCGGCTTCCGAAGAGGCGGACAATGAAGCCCGCGTCAGCCGCTGGCTGAAGGACAGGATTCCTGTGCCGCGGATAGCGGCATATTGTACGGCGGGCAAAAGGGCGTACTGCCTTATGTCGAGAATTTATGGGAAAATGCTGTGCGACGAAGTATATATGACAAATCCGCAAAAACTTCTGGATATCGTGACACAGGCTCTGCAGATGCTTTGGAGTGTGGATATCTCAGACTGTCCTTGTGACAATTCACTTTCCGTAAAGCTTGCAATGGCAGGACACAACGTGGAAAACGGAAAGGTCGATTTGGATAATGTGGAGCCGGAGACGTTTGGCGAAAACGGTTTTTCGTCTCCGGCAGAGCTGCTTCGATGGCTGGAAAACAACCGTCCTGAGGAAGATTCGGCGTTTTCTCATGGGGATTTCTGCCTGCCGAATCTTTTTGCAGACAAAGATAAGGTCACCGGCTTTATTGACTTGGGAAAAATGGGAATTGCCGACCGCTGGCAGGACATTGCTCTTTGCTACAGAAGCCTGAAGCACAATTTTGAGGGAAAGTATAACGGCGGAAAATTATACGAAGGTTATTATCCGGAAATGTTGTTTGAGAAACTGGGAGTCAAGCCTGATTGGGAAAAACTCAAATACTATATTTTGTTAGACGAACTGTTTTAGGGAAGGAGACGGCGTGGGACAATTGAAGTTA
>CAMWUP010000030.1 GCA_947177465.1 uncultured Lachnospiraceae bacterium | reverse complement strand
CCATTCATGCGGACAGGCAGATAAAGCGGATTCTGCATATGTCCGGTTTGCATAAAATTATTGAAATTATGGAATAGGAGGGTTTCGGGACAGATGATAGAAATCAAACAGAAGGAAGTGGCAGCGGCACAAAATGGGGGCAGCATGAAGGCTGAAGGAAAAACGCATATGGTGATTGCGGCTGAGTCCGCCAAGGCGGAGAAGGGGTATAAGAATGAAATGGCTTTGGAATTTGAGGCGGTATCCACCAATGAAAGCTTTGCCAGAGTAGCAGTTGCAGCGTTTATCACACCCTTAAATCCGACGGTGGAGGAGCTTGCCGACGTCAAGACAGCAGTATCGGAGGCGGTTACAAACGCCATCATCCACGGGTACGAAAATGTTTATGGTTACGGCAGACATGGGGAACTGAAGCCGGTACACGTAAAGGTGCAGGAGGGGAAGGTTTATATCCGCTGCCGTATCGAGGGGGATGTTTTACATATTGAAATAGAGGATAGGGGCATCGGCATTGAGAATCTGGACAAGGCGATGGAGCCGCTCTATACAAGCAAGCCGGAACTGGAGCGTTCAGGCATGGGCTTCGCTTTTATGGAAGCATTTATGGACGATTTGGAGGTGGAGTCAAAGCCTCTTGTGGGAACAATTGTCCGTATGCAGAAAAAGCTGGGGTGCAGCAATTTTATTCAAGGGGAGGAATAGACCTGCGGAATGGAAGAAATATCAGTATTAATCGCAAAATCACAGGCAGGGGATAAAGAGGCAAGAGATATACTGATAGAGAACAATTTAGGACTGGTACATCACATTGTAAAACGGTTCGCGGGCAGGGGGTATGACACGGAGGATTTGTTTCAGATAGGTACAATCGGACTGATAAAGGCGATTGACAAGTTCGATTTATCCTTTGATGTAAAATTTTCTACCTATGCAGTGCCCATGATAATGGGAGAAATCAAACGTTTTCTGCGGGATGACGGTATGATTAAGGTGAGCAGAACATTAAAAGAAAACGGTATGAAGGCGAAAGCTGCGACGGAGCGTTTAACGGGCAGACTGGGAAGGGAGCCTTTACTTCTTGAGGTGGCGGAGGAAGCGGGGCTTACCACAGAAGAAATCGCGCTGGCGCTGGAGGCGGGCGCTGAGGTGGAGTCCATCTATAAATCGGTCTATCAGTCGGACGGCAGCGAAATCTTTCTGGTGGACAAGCTTGTGAACGGCTCGGGCGGTGCAAAAACGGCAGCAGGGAATAGCACAGGAGATTATGAAAAAGAACAGGTGTTAAACCGTCTGCTTTTAAAGCAGCTTCTGGCTTCTCTTTCGGAGAAGGAGCAGGAGCTGATTCAAATGCGCTATTTTCAGGACAAAACCCAGTCTGAGGTCGCCGGAAAAATGGGAATCAGTCAGGTGCAGGTGAGCCGTATGGAAAAGAAAATTCTGCTGCGTATGCGAGGGGAGATGATGGCGTAGACAGAAGCGCACGGTGTTAATATCTTAAGATATTCTGAAAACCACTACTTTCCACTTTCCAATTGCGGTGGTTATAGGGTATAATGAGACCATATTCATGGCAGATAGCGGTATCATGTAATTGCCTATAGGGTAGAAATGAGGAGATATGAATCGAAAGAAAAAAGAAATTACGTTTTACATAATGACAATTCTGGCTTGTCTGGCTGCGATGACGGTGGTAGTGGTAGCGGCGCTTCTGATATATGATAAGATACGGCAGAAGGACGATGCGGTGGAAGCGAATGCAGATATCGATGCAGTGATGTATTCGGAGGATGAGGTAAACCTTATGCTGGCGGAGGCGGTTGCACAGGCGGATTTGAATGCAAGGGAAGAAGCTTCCGACTCTATTCTCACGCAGATACAACAAAGTCTGGAAGGCGGAACCTCGACGGTGGGTACGCTGCGTCCCTTCTATCC
Organism: uncultured Lachnospiraceae bacterium; assembly: GCA_947177465.1. GTDB lineage: Bacteria > Bacillota > Clostridia > Lachnospirales > Lachnospiraceae > Acetatifactor. The sequence continues at coordinate 10,648 of CAMWUP010000030.1, read as the reverse complement.
GAATCATATTGTGGTGGTCAGCAACGGCAGATTCCATTTTGTGCCTATCCGTGACGATTTAAAGCAGCATAGTCTTCTGCAGGAGAATCTGCAGGTGCTGGAGACCGGAGAATTGCAGTATGTGGAAAACGGCGAAGTGATATCCCACAAGGGGATTGATGTGTCCCGCTATCAGGGAGATATCGACTGGAATAAGGTGGCGGCGCAGGGAGTGGAATATGCATTTATCCGCGTCGGCGTCAGGGGATACGGACAGGAAGGCAAGCTTGTTTTGGATGAGAAGTTTCTGGACAATGTAAAAGGCGCGACAGCGGCAGGCATCAAGGTGGGCGTGTACTTCTTTTCACAGGCAATCACGGACGAGGAAGCGCTTGAGGAGGCGGATTTGGTGCTGGAAACCATAGCAGGTTTGAACGTCACCTATCCGATTGTGTACGACGTGGAAAAAACGGGCGCGGCAGACGGGCGTATGAATCAGCTCAGTGTGGAAGAACGGACCAGGATGGCGCACATTTTCATAGACCGAATCAAGGAGGCGGGCTATACCCCCATGATTTATGCCAACATGGAAATGTGGAGCGTACTGATTAACATGGCGGAATTTGAAGATGTGGACAAATGGTTTGCCTACTATGATACCGATTTGTATTTCCCCTATGAATATGCTATATGGCAGTATTCGGATACGGGAAGGATTGACGGTATCGGCGGCGATGTGGATTTGAATATTAGCTTTAAGGAGTGGTAAAAAACAGGCAGCGGGAATCTTCCGCTGCCTGTTTTTAAAAGCCTTCTTTTCTGCGGGTGAGCCGGAGCTCATGGCGTTTTTTGGCATTTTCCCATTCCATTTGTTCGGCGGGATTCTCCAAAATCAGCGGCGGCGCTTCCGTCGGCTTGTCGTCGTCTCCCATGCAGACCATGACGAAATAGGCGCGGTTGATGGGCGTGCGGGTGCCGCCGTCCGCCTCCTTGTAGGTATCCACACGGATTTCCATGGAAGTCCGTCCCACATAGGTGACTCTGCCAATCAGCACAATGACGTCGTTTAAAAAGGCGCCGGATTTAAACTGCAGGTTGTCGATGGCGGCGGTCGTGGCATTCCGCCCGCAATGTCTTCTTGCCGTTGCGCCGGCGACCTCGTCTATCCACTTTAAAAGCTGTCCTCCGAAAAGCCGTCCAAAACTGTTAATATCGGGGGAAATGACAATATGGACCTGCTCGGTCAATGAATCTGAAACTTTCTTTGGTTTAAGCATAAGACAATCCTCCATGCATTATTTTTCTTTATAGGTTCCGGATGCGGCGTCCCAGTAAAAATATCGTTTTTCAGAGGCGTTCTCTTCTTCGACAGCCGCCTCTATGGTGTCTGTGCATACCAGTTTTCCGTCCTCTGCCCTGCAGAAACCGGGTGTTTCAAACAGCAGTGTGGGTTTGCCGTCCCGCACCGCCCAAACATAGGACGTCACACCGGACAGATAGTTTCCGTCTTTATAGTCCGTTGTGTAGAGAAGATGACATTCATCTTGATAGGAAAGAATGGCCGGTTCATAGCCGTCTGTTCTTATCTCTTCTTCCAACAGGGTACAGCCCTGTGCATCCACATACCAGACAGAACCGCTAAAGCTCATAAAAGGCCAGGAATAAGAATGGAGAAACGCCATTTCCTCGCTGCGATAAATCGTTCCGGTAAAAGCGAAGGCAGCAGCCTCGCCATCTTTTCCAAAGTCTGCATATAAAAAATCGATATCACCGTAAGGGTGGTCAGAGTGCGCGGCAAAAAACTGCTCCAGATTCAACAGGACTGCATCCGTTTTCTCGGGACAGCTTTTCCATGCGCTATCCGGCACAATCCATTCGTCGAACAGCTTTTCAATTTCCAAGCGTTCTTTCGCGGATATATTTCTTTCTTCCGTTGGATATGTTCTGACATCGGATTCTGTCACAAAATAGTATTCACCGATTCCGGTGATAACATCATAGTCTTCGGCAAAATCGCGATACCGGCTGTATGGGTCATCATGGTCTCTGTACATATCATAATCAATCTTAATGATAGAATATTCCGCTTCCCACATATGTGCAAAGTCAGCGTCAATCTGTACAATGGACTCCGATGTGACAGGATAATAGTCGTAAATATACAAAAGTCGTCCGTCTTGCAATGGGACATAAAAATCATGGTAATCCCCTAAGTCCAAAGCGGCGCATATCAACTTCCCGCCGTCATAATACAGCAGCGCAGAGAAGTCGGAGTCGTATACTTCGCCAGACTGTATAAACAGGCTCTGCCTTTCGAAATCATCCTCCAGTAAAACATACTTCCATGAACAGGAGCCAGACTCTTCGATATCCTGCCAATAGCAGCTCGCAAGCTGCTCTCGGGTCTTGGCGTCTGCAATCAGGGTAAAGTCACCATTTAAAACCCTGTAAAAGGCTTCCCATGCTTCGCCTTCTTCCTTCCGGCTACTTGTCCACTCAGCCGCCAGCGATTCCAGTTCCGCCAGATACGTATCCAGCTTGTCAGGCAGGAATACTTCCAGAAGGTTTTCCTTTGTAAAAGCATACCATACAGCGTATTCACCGCTTTCTGAATCCGGTTCAGGTATGGGTATCAGCTCATACGTCCCATGGGAAAATCGAATTTTATAGAAAGCTCCGTCACTGCGCAGTTCTATGCAGGGACCAATATCCTCGTAGATTTCTAAATAATAGGTAAGATAATACAGCTCAGGCTGATGAAAACAGTAACCGTATATAATACTGTCCTCATAGTCAAATATCAGATAAGAATCCAGGCTGTCATACTGCAAAAAAACCTCGTTTACGCCGTCATTGTCTATGTCAGAGAGGCAGAAGACAGATGTATTCAACAGTTTGTGTTCAAAAACCGGCGGCATATAGTCGCTTAGATGTCTGTATTCTTGTACTGTGGCGTCAAAGAATTCTGCATCCTCCAGCAATACGGCGGCGTATTCCTCATAGCCCTGCCTTGTGGGTTCGGGAGGCGGTCCGAATTCAAAAAACGCCTTTTCCTGCGGCGTGCGGAATTCATAAAATGCTGTATCCTGCGGCGTGCGGGAATGACAGGCAGACAGAAAGAGGATGCTTCCCAAAAAACAGATAAAAATATTTCGCTGCAGTTTTCTCATCATGTTGTGTCCCCTTCCTTTTTTCAGGATTTATAAAATTGCTGCTTTCTACAGTCTGTTTTTGCTGCCCCATTCACACATTCCGTCCAAAATCGGAATTAACGATTTTCCACGTTCTGTTAAGCTGTATTCTACCTTTGGCGGGACTTGCGGATATTCTTTTCTATGTACCAACTGGTCTGCTTCCAATTCTTTCAAAGCAGAACTTAAGGTTTTGTATGAGATTTCACTAATATACTTTTTCATCTCATTAAAGCGTACAACACCAAATTCCATCAGAGTATATAGGATAGTCATTTTATATTTACCGTTGATTAGGGATAATGTATAGCAAAAACCCGTTGTTTCAAGACATTCGTTTGCAATGCAGCGTTCCTTCATTTTACACTCTCCTTTAGGTAAGTATACTACCTGATTGTAAGTATCTAACTTATATGTGCGTACTTGATTTGGTTTTTATTCTTGCTAAAATTATAATATCAAGTGTAAGCAAAGTCAAACTCACAAGACAGGGAGGAAAATGTTATGAGTAAAAAAATAGTAGTAATAACGGGCAGTCCGCGAAAAAACGGAAACAGTTTTGCAATGACAGACGCTTTCATCAAGGCAGCCGAAGCAAAAGGGCACACGGTTACACGTTTTGATGCTGCATTGAAAAAAGTGGGAGGCTGTCGGGCTTGTGAAACCTGCTTTTCTACCGGAAAAGCCTGTACCTTTGAGGAGGATTTCAATACGATTGCTCCGGCAATTCTAGAAGCTGACACTATTGTATTTACGACTCCGGTTTATTGGTATTCTATTCCGGCACAGATTAAGGGTGTTATTGATTGTATCTTTTCTTTGGTTGTCGGAGGGAAGGATATCGCAGGGAAAGAATGCGCGTTGATTACCTGCTGCGAGGAAGAAGATATGTCTGTTATGGATGGCGTTCGTATTCCCATTGAGCGTATGGCTGCTTTGAACAAATGGAAAATGGCAGGCGAGGTTTTAATTCCCGGCGTACTGAATGTGGGGGATATTGATAAGACTGATGGATGTAAAAAAGCGGCTGAATTAGCTGACGCAATCTAAGGAAGCGTAATCATAGTGAAAATTCTGTTGTTTTGTGATATGATTCTTCTGAGAGCAGTGGAACAGGATTGCAGGGAGGAGAATTATGTCGGTCTGTTTTTATAAAAGAGATACAGAAATTATCAAAAGAACTTTCGTGTGCAAAAGGGATAATCTTACAATCAGGGGGACCGAATATAGGCCAAAAGGGAACTGCCTGCCGATTGCGATTGTAAGTCATGGCTTCATGGCTTTTCAGGATACGGTCCGCCAGTATGCCCAAGCTATGGCAGAGATGGGGTATGTTTCTTATTGTTTTGATTTTTGCGGCGGCTGCGTTATCAAAGGAAAGAGCGATGGCGACACAACAAAAATGTCGGTTCTGACAGAAGTAAAAGATTTAGAAGCGGTTATCCAATATGCGCGGAGCATGGAATATTGTGATGCCGAAAGAGTCGTTTTAATGGGATGCAGTCAGGGCGGTTTTGTGTCTGCGATTACAGCAGCGAAGCTGCATGACCAAATCTCAAAATTAGTTTTGTTTTATCCTGCGCTTTGTATTCCTGATGATGCAAGGGCCGGAAGGATGCTGTTTGCGAAATTTAATCCGGAGCATATACCCGATATTATCCGGTGCGGACCAATGCGGCTGGGAAAATGTTATGTAGAAGATGTAATAGATATAGATTCCTATGAGGCAATCAGGGGCTTTTCGGGGGAGGTCCTGATTGTCCATGGTACAAAGGACAAAATTGTCAATATAGAGTATGCAAAGCGGGCATATGAAGTGTATATGGAGGAGAACAGGAGGAAGGACAGGCAGGGAACAGTATGGTTCTTTCCCATAGACGGCGGGGGGCATGGTTTTTCAAAAAAGTACGACCGTGTGGCAATAGAGTATCTAAAACAATTTATTACTGCAGGAAATATATGATTCTTTATAAAGATGCATTATTCCCAATATTTAAAATCATATCCGTCTTCGGGTTCACCGATGCGATAGCCAAGTACAGTGGATGCCTTATCTTTGAAAAGCTGTAACCATTCATTCCATTCTTCTTGCGGCATTTCAGCATATAACTGCAATCCACTTGGTTCAACCGAACTACCATTGATTATATCACAGGTATTTATCGTATTCCATTTATTTTAGCAAAATTACCGGAGTGACAAATCAGCAACATTTTTCTCAAAATGGTATTTGCATAATTGTGAACCCTAAAGTACATACTAACCTTTAAAAAACACGTATGTGACGAAAGGGATAACAAAATGGCGGACACCGTTTGTTATATGAAACTGAACAGAAATGTGGAAACTACCGAGGCAGACGTTTACCTGAAGGACATCGGGAGCATCCGCTGTGCGGACAAGCTTGCTGCGGCTAAAGTGAAAAGCATTAAAGTCCATAAATTCCGCAGTACGGGAGAAGGCGTCGAGACCGGACAGACAGGAAGCGCTCAGGAAAACAGCAGGACCGGACAGGCAGGAAGCACACAAAAAAGCGGCAGGAAAGCAAAGGCAGGAGAGAAGAAGAATCCGTACGAAGAAAAGCGCTGTGTCATCAGTGTCCTGAAAATCATAGAACTGATTGAGGAAACATGTCCTGATGTGACGGTGGAAAGTCTCGGTGAGACGGAGGTGCTGATAGAGCGAATCAATGTAGATACGCATAAGGGCTGGCAGCAGGCGGTTAAAGCGTTTTTTATTGCCCTTATCAGCTTTTGCGGCACAGCATTTACCATTATGGCATATCACAATGATATCGGTATCGCTGATGTATTTGCCCGTATCCACCAAATTGTGATGGGCAGCGAGCCTGCGGGCGTATCGGCTCTGGAGGTGGCATATTCAGTGGGGCTTTCTCTGGGTATTATTGTGTTCTTTAACCATGTGGGCGGACGCAGGCTGACGAAGGACCCTACGCCAATCGAGGTAGAAATGCGCAAATACGAGAAGGACGTAAATAATGCGCTTGTGGACACGGCAGAAAGAGAGGGAAAGACAATCGATGTGGAATAGCCTGAAAATCTTTCTTCTGATTTTGTTTGGAGGCAGCTTCGGACTTTTGGCGTCAGCCGGCGTCTTTACGGTTTTGGTTGCTGTGGGGCTGATTCCACGCTTTGCAGACAAGAGCCATACGGCAGGGAAGATTATATTGTATGAAGAAATGGTGATTGTCGGAACCGTGGCGGGCGGGCTGGTAAGCGTGTTTGAGCGATACTGCCATTTTGGGGAGCGGCTTGTCTCGGCGGGCGTTTCACAGACAGTAGTGCAAAGTACCGGAACGGTATTGGTGACCATCTTCGGCATTTTTGCGGGGATGTTTATTGGTTGTCTGGCACTTGCCATTGCGGAAATGCTGGACAGTATCCCGATTTTTTCAAGAAGAGCCGGTTTCAGGCACGGGCTGGGCATTGCGGTCTGCGCGATGGCGGCGGGAAAGCTATGCGGCTCCATATTATATTTTATATATCAGATTCACGAGGCGGTAACGTAAAGCGTGCGCATTTTGGTTCTCATCATGATTGCGGTATAAGAAACGGAATATTGCGCATATTAAGAAAAAGGCTCTGATGGAATATAGAAGCTGCATAATTCGATTTGAAAATCGGAGTTTCGCAATTAACTGGATTATGGAACAGGAAGAAAGGAACAGGGATACATGGTTGAGAAGATTGAGAACAGTAAACCGGAATATGGGGTGGAAGATAAAAAGCAGAATTATGAGAAGTATGTAAAGGAAATGACGCCCACCCACAATCTGTGGCTGCAAATGTTGAAGGCATTCATAACAGGCGGGCTTATCTGCGTGCTGGGACAGGGTATTTTACAGTTCTGCACGGACGTGATGAGCATGGAAAAGGAAACGGCTGCGAGCTGGTGCTCGCTGTCTTTGATTTTTCTGAGTGTGCTTCTGACGGGGCTGAATATCTATCCCTGCATTGTAAAGTGGGGTGGAGCGGGTGCGCTGGTGCCGATTACAGGGTTTGCCAACTCGGTCGCAGCGCCTGCCATAGAGTTTAAGAAGGAGGGATGGGTGTTTGGCGTGGGCTGCAAAATCTTTACCATCGCCGGACCGGTTATCCTGTATGGTATTTTTACAAGCTGGGTGCTGGGGATTGCTTACTGGCTCTGTACCATGACCGGAATCATCTGAACAAGAGCATAGTTTGAAAGAGAAAATACTACCTGTAAGAAACCGGAATCTTTATTGTGATTCGGGTTTCTTTTTGTTGACTTCAAAAACCCTATGTTTTAAAATAGTAATAACTATGAATATTAACCTGTTTTGTCCGGCGTACCAGCAGGTGAAAAAAGCGGTACACGGAGAACCCTTGGTGTGAGATACAGGATAAAGAGAATGTAAGGCTTCGGAAAGGACAATTATGCACAGAAAAATACTTATAGTGGACGATATGGAGTTGAACCGTGATATCCTGACGGAGATACTTGAGGATGAGCATCCCGTGATGGAGGCAGCGGACGGCAGGGAGGCGCTGGAGCGTCTGGAAGAGTTCCATGACGATATCGCAGTAGTTCTGCTGGATTTGATTATGCCTGAGATGGACGGCTTCGCAGTATTGGAGGTCATGAAAGAGAGAGGATGGCTGGAGAAAATACCGGTGCTTGTAATCAGCGGTGAAAACTCGGTGGAGATTGAGCGGAAAAGCTTTGAATACGGCGCATCCGATTTTGTCAGAAAGCCTTTTGACCATATACTGGTAAAGAAAAGGGTCAATACCGTGACGGATTTGTACATGTACAAGAACCGTCTTGAGGACAAAGTGGAGGAGCAGACGAAGACGCTGCAGGAGCAGAACAAGCTTTTAAAGGTGCAGGCAGACCGCCTGAAGGAAAACAATGCGCGGATTCTGGATGCGCTTGGCACGATTGTGGAGAGCAGAAATCTGGAAAGCGGCGAGCATATTAAACGAGTTAAGGATTTTACCCGTATTCTTGCGGAAGAATTGATGAAGGATTATCCCGAATACGGGCTGACGCCGGATAAGGTAGAGGTTATCGTCTCTGCAAGCTCCATGCATGATATCGGAAAGATAGCGATTCCGGACAATATCCTGTTAAAGCCGGCAAGATTGACGCAGGAGGAGTTCGAGTGCATGAAGTCCCACACGACGCGGGGGTGTGACATTTTAAAGAGTATCAAGGGAGCATGGGACGACAAATACGGCGAGGCGTGCTATGAAATATGCCGTTATCACCATGAAAGATATGATGGCAGAGGCTATCCAGAAGGACTTGTAGGAGAGGCTATCCCGATTTCGGCGCAGATTGTATCCGTGGCTGACGTATATGATGCGCTTGTCAGCGAAAGAGTATACAAGAGCGCTTATTCCAAAGAAGAAGCATTCCATATGATTATGCGTGGAGAGTGCGGCAACTTTTCTCCCAAGCTTCTGAACTGCTTTAAAAATGCAAGAAAACAACTGGAAGATATGGTAACCGAACAAAAAGAAGGGGCGCATGTATAGCGCCCTTTTACTGTACTAAGGGTAATTGCGAAACTGGCAAAGGTGAGTTTCGCAATTATCTGTTTCAGTACTTGAAAAAGGAGAAAATATGCTGCCGGAACAATTTTTAAAAAGAATGGAAAAGCTGCTGGGCGATGAATATCCGGCATTTTTGGATAGCTTTTCGGAGGAGTGCAGCCGCGGGCTGCGCGTGAATACCATAAAGACGGAGGTAGAAGATTTTCTGAAGGGCGGATATTTTCCGCTTGCGAGGGTGCCGTGGACAGAAAACGGATTTTATATAGAAGGGCCGGACAGACCGGGCAAAAGCCCGCTCCATGCCGCAGGTGTGTATTATATACAGGAGCCTTCGGCGATGGCGCCGGCGGTATTTTTGGAAGCGCGCCGTGGGGACAGGGTGCTTGATTTATGTGCTGCGCCAGGAGGAAAGACAACGCAGCTTGCCGCTTCCATGCGGGGAGGGGGAATTTTAATCAGCAACGAAATCCATCCGGCGAGGGCGCAGATACTTTCTGAAAATGTAGAGCGGATGGGGCTGCGGAATGTGATTGTTACCAACGAGACGCCGGAGCGGCTTGCTACGGTATTTACAGGATATTTTGATAAAATTCTGGTGGATGCGCCCTGCTCCGGAGAGGGCATGTTCCGCAGGTCGGAGGAAGCGCGCACAGAATGGAGCCAGGAAAATGTTTTGCTCTGCGCCGAAAGGCAGGATGCTATTTTGGATTGTGCTGCCAGGATGCTGCGCCCGGGCGGAAGGCTTGTCTATTCGACCTGTACCTTTGCGCCGGAGGAGGATGAGGGGACGGTAAGCCGCTTTTTGGAGCGCCATTCGGATTTTATAATCCGACAGTTGGAGCTGCCGGAAGGTTTTTGGGGAGGGCAAAAGGAATGGATTGCAAATCCGGCGGCCGGACTGGAATATACGGCGCGCCTGATGCCGCATAGACTAAAGGGGGAAGGGCACTATTTTGCAGTTCTGGAGAGAGCAGGAGAGGGAGGTTTTTCGGTAAGGGGAAAAAATGGCATGGAAAAGAGTATGCAGGAGCAGGAGTACAGCCTCTTTTCAGAGTTTAAAGAGCAGTATCTTTCCGGTGGGGATTTTACGGGTACATATCTGCGTTATGGGGAGCAGCTTTATCTTGGCATGTGCGAAATGCCGTCTCTGAAGGGGCTTAAGGTGCTTCGCCCGGGTTTGCATCTGGGGACCTTTAAGAAAAACCGTTTTGAGCCTTCCCATGCGTTGGCGCTTGCCTTAAAGCCAGAGGAGGTAAAACAGGCAGTGGAAGTTTCATTTTCGGAGGCAGAGCAGTATACCGGCGGTATGACCATCACAGTCAATACACAGGCAAAGGGATGGTGTCTGGTGTGTGTGGACGGGTATTCCCTGGGCTGGGGAAAGGTTACCGGAAACATGATGAAGAATCATTACCCGAAGGGACTTAGGGTATAATAACCGGCTTGGAGCATGTCCATCAGAAAGATTTCAGTCCAAAATTGCGCATTATGCGATAAAACACTATCCGAAAACACATTGGGTATGTTATAATCCCATTAGAGGTTACATTGTACTGAAAATGGAGTTGCATAATGTAATAAACAATCAAAATAATGCAGAATGGGGAAAAAATATGCAGACAGAAGAAATCATCAATAAGCTGGACAGATTATTTTCAGAAAACAAAGGACAGGAAGCGCAGCAGCTTTTAGAGGATTCCATCAGACTGGCTATCGGGGAGGCGGACGACAATGCGCTGCTTACCTTGTTAAATGAGATGATTGGTTATATGAGGGAAACCAGTCAGGTGGAAAGCTCATATCGTTATGCGGATGCCGCGCTTAAGCTGATGGAGCGTATGGGAATAGAAGGAAGTATGCCTTATGCGACTACACTTCTCAATATAGCAAACGCTTATCGGGCAGGTGGCAGACTGGCGGAATCTATGGCATATTATG
>CAMWUP010000029.1 GCA_947177465.1 uncultured Lachnospiraceae bacterium | reverse complement strand
CAACCTGCATTGAATTGGGATTCAGTGTATATTTATCACATGAAATAATATTTTTATATTCTAAATGTCTAGCTCTTTTCTTTTGTTCTTCATATATCTGTGTATAAGTATCTATCCAAGAATCTAACGGGATTGCTTCCGTCCACAGACATTCAAACTCTAATAATACATCATTTGCAACTTCTCCGCTACGCGCAGAAAAAACTTGCATGTTCCACTCTTTATTTAAGGTCAATGCCTTTTGTGTTAAATTAGAACTGCCAACAATGATTTTGTATTCATTCTCATGCTGGAAAAGATAACCTTTTGTATGAAATCCTTCCTCATTCGAATTTACACAATACATCCTCACTTCTATATTTTGCAGTTCATTCAATTTTTTCAGGGCTTCCGGTTCGCTAAAGGTGAGATAGTTCGTCGTCATAATCCTCCCCTTTATACCCTTTTCCTCTAACTCCTTCAATATCTGCAATAATGGCGTAATGCCGCTCTTTGTTATAAACGCAACACTTATCAGAAATTCGTCACAGGTACGAAGCTCTTCTTCAATACTGCTTAAAACCTTTAAGCCCCTTTTGTAGTCATTAGAAATAAACTTAGGGCGAATTGCTAAGTTTGAATTGACCTGCATATCAATAAATGCCGTTTTAGATGCTTGTATGATTTCTTCAGGGGTATGAGACATTGTTGTTCTCCTAGTTAGCTTTTGTATGTCTTCAGCCATCAAGACAAAAAATTAGTTAATACCTTTCATATTTTTATAAATATTTTACTACAGAATTCCCAATTATTCTACGTATTTCCAGCCTTAACTTCGTGAATTTTATAAATCTAACTTCCTTATGATGTACAGCTAAATAAAATATCAGCCTACAACTTCTTTCTCCGGCACCCAAATCTCACGATATCCGTTATACTTTGCCCAATAATAAATCTCCCTTGGTTTATTTTCTTTATAAAACGGCAACTCATCAGGGTTTCGTTCCAGCATCAACCCATTGCGCTCAACAAGCCTGTCCACGTACTGTTGTGGCGCCAGCTTATCAGACTTACGCAAATTGCACGTAGAACAGGTCAGTACTAAATTCCACAAATTATCATCTTTAATAAATGACCATGGAATAAAATGATCCACATGAATTTCACCTCGCTTCAATTCTTTTCCACAATAAAAGCACCTATGTTCTTCAAATTCTTCAAATAGTATTCTGCGATATATTGACAAATCATTTCTCAACGTAAGCGTATCTAAATTATTCAGTAGATTTCGTGTTGTAGTCTCATCATTTACTTTTTCTAAAAACTTTGCCCATTCAAAATAATTTATCTTTTCCAGTATTTTTTTATACTTTGTCATAAAAGCATACACTTGCGGATTAAGCTTGATATATTCTTTTCTTTTTGAGAAAGCATATAGAACACCGCCGGAATCTCCATACAAAGCACCTACTACATTTTCCTTACACTTCATCTTAACCTTATGGCAAATTTCTGTCTTGATTTCTGTGGGTAGTGATTCAAAACATATATCTCCTATACCCGTCTTTTTTCCTGCAGCCTCTTTCAATATCTTCTCCAATGCCGTTTCCCTGCCATTTTTGGTTACTGCTTTTTGACGTAAACAATACTTAAGGATTAAATTCCAGTATATTTCTGTAAATTTATAGAACAGTTGGTCAAAAGTTAAAACCAAGTTATCATCAGTACTATAAATACTATCCAATATAGACTTAAAGAATCCATACTTATAGCTGGTGTCATGTACTGCTCTGCCTGAAAACATACCGCTGAAAATCGACCAAAGCTCATCTTCCGCCATTACCTTCTCAACATAATCTGCCTCTTTTAATACATATCCCTGCATACCTTAATACCCCCGCACCCCCTTAAAATACCGTATCAATATCTCCTTAATATAATTATACCGCCTCGCATACGTATTCTCGATGCGTATCAGTTCAAACCCGTGCTCGCGGCATATCTCAGCTTTTTTCCTATCGCGTTCGATGACGACGCTGTCTTCTGCATGCTCCCTGCCGTCCAGTTCGATGGCGAGGATGGGGATTTCATTTTTGTGGTAGTCGCGCTCGTAGACAACAAAATCGAAGCGCCCCGTGTAGAACAAATCGTTGTAGCGGGTGTTGTTGTTAAATACATGGGCAATGCTGACTTCTTTCTGTACGACGCACTTTTTGTTGGTGTTGAGCACATTGTCAAGCGCGTGGTTCAGGTTGGTCAAAAAGGCGGCTTCCGTCTCCGTGCTGTAGGGCTTGATGCCGAGCGCACGCGAGGCGTTTACCTGCGGTGTGACCTGGGAAGTGCCGTTGCTTTGTACATACTGCACCAGTTCATAGAGGTCGTCCCTCTCGTCCGTGTGCAGCCGCTCCAGCTCTTTTTTGCTCGAAAAAATAATAAGCTGACTTTTGGCGCGGGAGGTTGCCACATTGATAAGCTCTTTGTTGTTTTTCAGCCAGCCATAGGTGCCTGTTCCCGTCTTATCGGTGAGCGCCAGCGAAAAGAGAATCACGTTCTTTTCATCACCCTGAAAAGCGTGCACCGTGCCGCAGGACACATTACCGATTTCATTCTTTTTCAGCATATCGCTGATATAATCCTTCTGATTGACAAAAGGTGTGATAACGCCGATGCGCTTGTCCGCATTCTGGACGGCAAACCGCAGAATTTCCTCCGCCTCTCTGGGCGCGGTATTTCTGTAGTAAGTGCTGTTGTCCGGAATATCCGCAAAAATAAGCGGCTGCGGTTCGTTATTTTGGCTTTTTATCACCAGTTTATTGTTGTAATATTTTCGGTTGTTAAACTCTATAATCTTTTTGTGACAGCGATAATGATGGCTCAGCAGGATTTCTCCGCTCACGGCATCGCATGTCAGATAAGTTTTATAAATGGAATTCTGAATATAGTCATACTCTTCCGTCACACCGTACTGCCTGCGCAGCTTTGCGTTGTCCGCGGCATCTAACAGAATAACCGGACTAAGCTGCTGCGGGTCGCCCACCAGCATAAGGCTTCTGCCGCGGATAATCGGCACCAGAGAAACCGCAATATTTCCCTGACTTGCCTCGTCCATAATCACCATGTCAAAACAGGTCTCCGGCTGTCCGATTTTGTGCGCGGAGATGGACGTGGTCGCCACAATGGGAAATATCCTCTGAAGCTTCTTCACATTCTCCGGCTTCTTCAGATAATCGTTAAATTCCTTCACCCGCATTTCCCTGCTGTCGCTGTCATGCACCTCCATGCAGATAATTTTCAGCAAATCCTCGTTTTTCGGTTCCTTCAGGCGCTGTATGTATTTTGCCGAAGTATAATACAAATACTGCTTAAATTCCTCCTCGTCCTCCAATACCAGCCTCAGCGCCTCCTCATCCGTGATTTCCCCGATTTGCGCCAGCTTTCCATTGACTTCCGCAAGCTGCACGCCCTGCAGGGAGGTTTGAAAGGTAAGATGCCTGTTGGTCCTCATCAGCTTTTCAATGGCCTCCTTCTTTTCCAAAAGCTCCAGCTTCTCCTCATGGCGGCGCAACAGCTCTGTCATCTTTGTTGCGTTTCAGGGTGCTGTCAAAGATATTGAGCTTTTTCGTCCTCTCATACAGCTCCTTCATATAGTCCAGCGCTTCCGCGACTTTCTCGTCATTGCCCAGACGGACAATGGGAAATGCCACGTTTTCCCTGCCCCGGTAAGGAATATTCTTAAGCATGTCAAACACACCGTCTATCGGGTGGTTATTGTAGGATGCAAACAGCACGGTCTTTTCATTGAAAAAAGCAGTCATAATGGTATTGACAATGGTGTTGGTTTTTCCGGTGCCGGGCGGTCCCTGTATATAGGCAAGCGGGTATTTTATGGCATTATGAATCGCAAGAAGCTGGTCCAGATTGATTTTTTTATTCAGCAAAACGGTGGGATAATCCTTCGTCCTGATAACAGGCTTCAGCAGATTTCCGAAAAACGCCTGTATTGGGATACTTACTTTATCCGCGTCATACATCTTGTGGATGGCGTCGTATTCGTGGTGCAAATCCAGCAGCATATCCCTTCCGATGGCAATCATATACGGCATATCGTCCACACCGCTTATCTGCCGGTTGCTCTGTGTGACTTTGTCCTTGATTTTTTCTGCATTTTCCTCGAAATGCTCCAACAGCGCATAGTCCTCCGCATCCAGAAACCGCCGGATACTCTGCTTGCTTCCGTTTATGGTAAACTCGGTGTTAATGCTGATTTCCTCTTCCTGCCGGAGAGTCCTGTGCTTTACATCTAATCTAAGCAGGCGGTACGCCAGCACATACAAGCCCTGTCTGGTGTGAACGCTCATCACGTTCAACGCAAGCTGCTTTATCCTTGTACTAAACACTTTTTTCGCGCCATACTGGAAATTGGTTACGATTTCCTTAAACTGCTCCGGACTCAGATCGTATTTTCCCGCCCGCACACAGTCCCCGTCAAACTTACTTATCAGTGCATACTCTGTCTGATAGGGCGTAGTGTCCAGCCTGTTGCAGTCCACAAGGTAATTCAGTATTTTCAAGTTGGCGGCATGGTGAAACAGGGATTGGTATCTGATGGGATTTTCCTGAATATCGTTTTTCAGCCTGATATCCGTTTTGAAGTAAGAGCCGTCGATGACGGACGACGACAAGATAGAATCAACGTAGATTTTTAACTCCTGTGTGGTATATTTGGACAGATGAAGTCCTTCCACCTTCATGGACTTTTCGATGGGGTTGATACTGATAATTCCTACCCAGTATTTTGTGATTTCCTCTTTTCCGTTCTTATATTCAATGCTGAGCCATTTTTCCTCATAAACAGCCCTGAATATATCACGACAGATTGTATTCATATGCTTTTCTTCCACCCTTGTACCCTGCGTACTGCAATTCATCCCCAAGTTTTGGATGAATTGCATACTTATAAAGCATTTCTCAACAACTCATAATTACCACAAATATCCAATGATATCATTGCCGTTTTTTCTAAGTAATCAATACACTCTAAAATATATTGTTTAGAAAATCTTTTCGCCTTATCCTGAGACCAATTTTTAAAATCATTCACTATTTGCTCACTATTTTTTGCTGCTCCGGTTTGCACTAAATACAAAACCGTTGCAATACCCTCCAGTTTTTTATCTGTCTGTATAGCATTAACGTATTCTGTTGATTTCTTCACCGCTATATGCAGTTTATTAAATTTGCTGTCCACCTTTTCACTGCAAATTATCCGATATACCTGTTCAAAAGTTGTCTGAGAATTATCAATACCATAGTATTCCTGATATTCTTTTATACTTCTGGCGACAATATCAATAGAATGGGAATAAGGTCCATATTTCCATTTATCAAATTTAAAATACTCCTCACCCATAAAAAAATTTACCAAATAACCTGCTTTTTGAAGCCTGATACCATTAAATCTTTTTAGATTTAAACGTATATCCAGCAAAACCAATCCCGAAACACTGATTTGCGGAGGCTTTTTCGGAATTGCCTTATAAGAAACTGACGGTTCAAAAATAACAAAATCATACTTATCTGAAACACCAGCGATTTTATTTTCTATTATGTTCTTTACTTCCGCCCAAATTAATCCCCCATTACCACACCCCAATGGCGGAATTGCGATTTTTTTAACTCCTAATTCAGGCAGCACCTCAACAAAAGCATTCATTCCTTTTTCAATATACTCTATCTTTGAATTTTCACGCCATTTATTCTTAGTTGGAAAGTTAATAATGGTAATACCTTCTTCTACATAACAATGTACTTTTCCAACTGCCAACTCTCCCGATTTACACGCTTTAATGTACGCTTTATTATTTTCCGGAAACTTCATTTTAAATTGATAAGCAACGCCTTTTCCCATACATCCTTCACAGTTTACCGTGTTGATTAAGCAATCTGCGTTACATTCAAACATATTTCCTTTCACATACTCTACCATAAATCTCCCTCTTTCAAAACCATTTAGGCTGCATGTTTACATATGGAGGTTGTTCCGTAATCCCTTTATCTTGAAATAATTTTTCAATATATTGCTTTGTTTCCATATCTGGCACATAAACGCATTGAAACAAGTCTGCCGGAATACATTTTTCTGTCAGGCACTCTGCCATTTTAACATTTCTTGCGTATTCATCTGTCTTCCCAACACTTTCCATAAGCATACCACGTTCTAACAGATACCGCCTTGGCAGCATTCCATAACGAATAATCGTTTCCATATTCCTTACTTTTGTAAGGTGATACAATAATTTTTTCTCTCTGACTCCCTCTAACCCCATCTTGTACTCTGCCCTCTATCTTATCATGTTGTTTGTCCTTTATTCTATCATACAGCACATGGTTTTTCTATAAAAAATCCATATCCATTGGATAAGAATCCTCAATCAAAAAATAGTCCGCACCATATAGCCGGCACATTTTCAATGTCTCTGCGTTATCATACAGCAACGTCTCCATTGTACAGTCTGAATCATCCAGTCGCTTTTCTATCATACTTGCATATTTCTTGATATCATGAAAATGATTTTGGATGTACGACTCGCTCATAACCAGACAGCGGTATTTGATATAAGGAAGATATTCTTCCTCAAAGCTTTTCTCCCAGTCAAATGGAATGTAGCAGCCTTCCACTATCAGATTTTGTTTGTTCTCAATCGCCGTTTTGATGATTTCCCTCACAATCGGCCACAGATAATCTGTCAGCGCTTTCCCGTCGCTTATCGGCGTAAGCGTCGTGCTTTTGCTCCGTATCAGCCCCATTTTTAAATGGTCAATGGAAAGATAAGGATATTTATATTTTTCAAGAAGCCTTTGCGCAAAAGCCGTTTTCCCTGTATGTGATGCGCCTGCTATTAATAGTATCATGCTAATCCTCCATAAAAAGTGACCTGATTTCATACTATCATCTATAAAGAATCGTGTCAAACCCGCGCGCAAATTCGGTGTAGGAAACATTATCACCATTTCCCAAAATTCTTTTTTCTGTTATACTATAAACACGACACACAGATGTCATGTTTCATATAGTAATATAATCTTAATGGAAGCGTATGCAGGTAAAATATATCTATGCTTGCGATATGCAGAGGTATAGTCATGAAAATAGACAGGCTGATTGGTATTTTATCTGTTTTGCTGCAGAAAAGTGAGGTTACAGCGCCTTATCTGGCGGAGCAGTTCGAGGTCTCCAGACGAACCATTAACCGCGATATCGAGGATTTGTGCAAGGCTGGCATCCCCATTGTGACAAAGCAAGGGGCAAACGGCGGCATTTCCATTATGGAAAATTACAAAATGGAGCGCACTCTGCTGACCAACACGGAAATGCTGGATATTCTTGCCGGACTGCGGGGACTTGACAGCATCAACGGCACCAACCGTTACGGTCAACTTATGGAAAAATTGTCTGCCGGTTCCTCCAATTTTATGACGGGCAGCCAGTTCGTGCTGATTGATTTGTCCTCGTGGTACAAGGACTCCCTCGCTCCCAAAATCGAGCTGATTCGGAGCGCCATCGACGAAGGACGCGAGCTTTCCTTTTTCTACTATTCCCCAGCAAGAGAAAGCGAAAGAGTCATCGAGCCGTATTATTTGATTTTCCGCTGGTCAAGCTGGTATGTGTGGGGTTTTTGTAAAAGCCGCAAAGACTTTCGCCTGTTTAAGCTAAACCGCATGGAGCGGATAAGATTGTCCGAAACCACTTTTTACAAAAGGCCGGTACCGCTGCCTGATTTACGGGAGGAGCGGATTTTCCCCGGCGGCATCCGCGTGAAAGCGCTCTTCGATGCCTCGTGCAAATGGCGGCTGGTCGAAGAATTCGGCACGGGCTGTTTTACAGAGCAGACAGATGGCAGACTGCTGTTTCACGCTGATTATACAAATAAGGAAAACCTCATCACATGGCTTTTAACCTTCCGTGACAAAGCGGAGCTTTTGGAGCCTGCAGAGCTTCGGGAAGAACTGCTCGCCTCCCTGCAAAACATTTTGAAGCAGTATGAGCCGTAACCAAATAATTGTAAACCCAAAACGGACACAATCACCTATATAAAACACCTCGCGAAAGGAGAACACAGATGAAATACCCATGGATTGACGAATATTTACTTGGCAAACGAAAGGTGACAAAGGATTTACAGGCTGACTGGAACTGGGTCCGCTATCAGATTGGCGGCAAAATGTTCGCCGCAGTCTGCCTTGACTGGGACAACAATCCCTACTACATCACCTTAAAAGTAGACCCCGCGGAGGGTGATTTTCTGAAATCACAGTATCCGGATATTGTCGCGGGCTACTACATGAACAAAACCCACTACATCTCCGTAAAGCCCGATGGCGAGGTCCCAGACGAACTGCTGATGGACCTTTTAGATAAGGCATATAAGCTTATGCTGCAAACCTTCAGCAAAAAGCAGCAGCGGGAAATCCTCGGATTAAGCGCCTGTGGAACGGAATGTGAAGCCTGCAGCTTCTTAGGCTCTCTCTGCAGCGGGTGTAACGCCTCCTCCGGAAAGGTTTTTCATGCACCGGAGGGAAAATCCTGCCCTATCTATAGCTGCTCCGTACAGAAGCATAAATTTGCAAACTGTGCTTCCTGCGAAAATGTTCCCTGCTCTGTATGGAAAGCCACAAAAGACCCCTCGCTTTCCGAACAGGAATTTGAGGAATCGATTCAGACGCGGGTGAAAAACCTGAAAGGAGATTGCAAATAATATGGCTTTTGACTACAAAAAAGAATACAAGGAATTTTATCTGCCGCCCAAAAAACCGGGAATCATAGAAATACCCGAAATGCATTATATCGCCGTCAGGGGAAAAGGCGACCCAAACGAACCGGATGGAGAATACAAAGCGGCGATAGGGATACTGTATGCCATTTCCTTCACCATCAAAATGAGCTATATGGGCAGTCATAAGATAGAAGGTTATTTTCCCTATGTTGTTCCCCCTCTAGAAGGCTTGTGGTGGCAAAAAGACTGCACCGGCATCGATTACGCCCACAAAGAAAGCTTTGAATGGATTTCCATGATTCGGCTGCCGGAATTTGTGACAGAGGAAGAATTTGCATGGGCAGTCCGCGAAGCCACAGAGAAAAAGCACAGCGATTTTTCCAAAGCATACTTTTTCACCTATCACGAGGGGCTCTGTGTACAGTGTATGCATATCGGAAGCTATGACAGCGAGCCTGCCACCATCAGCCGGATGAGCGCATATTTGGCTGAAAACAACTATTCCCTCGATTTTTCCGACGCGCGATTCCATCATGAAATATATCTAAGCGACCCCCGACGGGCAGCTCCCGAAAAGCTGCGGACAGTGATTCGTGAACCCATCAAATAGAAATAAGAAAAATGCCGTATGACAACTCATTTTCAGTTATCGTGCGGCATTTTCTGATTTTAAATCACTCCCACAAAATATTTTTCATGCTAGGCTTGCTTATGACGTAACGTAATGAGTTATAATAAAAACACAGAATTTTTTGAAACGGAGAACTTATGGAAAAGCACAGAGCAATACCGGAAGGTTATATGACAGTGGGCGAGGCAGCTAAAAAAATGGGCGTTACAGTCCGCACCCTGCAATACTATGACAGGGAAAATTTACTGTGTCCATCCGCGGCGAGCGAAGGCGGGCGCAGGCTTTACAGCGACAAGGATTTGATAAAGCTTCATCAGATTCTATCCTTAAAGTCCCTTGGATTCTCTCTGGACGATATCAAGGAGAGGCTGATTCCCCTCGACAATCCCGCAGATGTTGCCAAAGCGTTATCTGAGCAGGCGGCGGCTATACGGCAGAAAATGGCATCTTTGTCAGAATCTCTACAGGAAATAGAAACTCTGCAAAAAGAAGTGTTGCAAATACAGCAAGTGGACTTTAAAAAATATGCTGACATCATTGTCAATTTACAGATGAAAAATGAATATTATTTCCTTATCAAGTATTTTGACAACGAAATGCTTGACCATATTCGCAGCCGTTTTGATAAAAACAGTGGTTTTTCCTTTATGGACAGGTTTACCCTCCTGCTTGATAGCTTTGCGAAATTACAGGAGAAGAATACGCCGCCCGACAATGAAGAAAACCTGCTGCTGGCAAAGGAATTTTGGGACATGATAACAGAATTTACAGGCGGAGATATGAAGCTGCTGCCCAAGCTTTTGGAAATCGCTGACATTGAAATGGAAAACGAGGATTGGAAAAACAAGTTTTTATTTATTCAATCTTACATCCAGCCCGCTTTGGAGGCGTATTTTAAGACAACAGGCATAAATCCATTTGCCTGACCTGTGTCAAAGGAGGTTTTCTATGTATCATGCAATATCCGTCCACGGACTGGAAAAAAACTACGGCAGTCACGCCGTACTGAAAGGCGTTGACTTTGACGTTGCAAAAGGTGAAATTTTTGCACTGCTTGGCGTTAACGGCGCAGGAAAAACTACTACACTTTCCTGTATGGAAGGCTTGAAAAAATATGAGAAAGGGAATATTACCGTAAACGGCAAAATGGGCATACAACTACAGTCTGCTTCCCTTCCCGCTTATATAAAGCCCATGGAGGCGGTTCGCTTGTTTGCCAAATGGAACAAATCTTCCATCAACCAATCCACACTTGCCACCCTTGGCATCCCCGAATTAAAAAATAAATGCTATGCGGAGCTGTCAACAGGGCAAAAAAGGCGGCTGCATCTTGCACTTGCCTTAACAGGCAATCCCGATATTCTGTTTTTGGATGAACCAACCGCCGGTCTCGATGTGGAAGGCAGGGCTTCTCTCCACGACCTTATCCGTCTGTTGAAAGCGGACGGCAAAACCATCGTTCTTGCCAGCCACGATATGGCGGAAGTAGAGGCTCTTTGTGACAGAATTGTCATTTTGAATGAGGGCAGAATTATTTTCGAAGGAACTGCCGCAGAATTGACAGAGCAGATGGGGAAGCATTACATCATTCACATCAAGACGGAGCAGGGCAGCGAGAGCTTTGAGACCGACAACATTGAAGATTCGCTTCTGTCACTGCTTGGCAGCTTAAAGCAAAAAGGAAGCAGAATACGGGATATCAAGGTGGACCGTGGTACGTTGGAGCAGCATTTTATAGAAATGACAAGGAGGACAAAAGCATGAGCGCTTTTCTTTACGGAGTGGCATTACAATGGAAGCTGGATATCAGGAGCAAATCCCTTTTGATTTCCTGCTACCTTGTCCCACTTATTTTCTTTGCCCTTATGGGCGGTATCTTTACTTCCGTAAATCCGGAAATGAAAGATACGCTCATACAGTCCATGACTATAATGGGCGTATCCATGGGCGCCTTTATCGGCTTTCCTGTTTCCCTTGTTGAGACCTACGGCAGCGATGTAAAAAATGTCTACAAGGTCAATGGCGTTCCCTTGTTTTTCGGACTGATTTCCATGTTTCTCTCCACCTTTATTCACCTGCTGCTTATGTCTGTCATCATACTTTTGGCAGCCCCCGCCGCTTTTGGCGCAAGTCTTCCCCAAAATCTGCCTCTTTACTTTGCAGCGCTGGCAGTTTTTACCGCAGTCTCTCTTGGTGTTGGAAGCCTTCTTGGTCTGGCTGTCAAAAGTCAGGCAAAGCTTCCCCTGTTTGCCCAGCTTATATTCCTGCCGTCCATTATGCTGTCCGGCATCATGTTTCCACGCGATTTACTGCCGGAAATCCTCGCCTTCATCGGAAAAGTTTTCCCTGCAACATGGGGCAGTCAGCTTATGCTCAACGATGGCTTCCGGCTTCAAAACCTGTGGTATCCGCTGCTTTTGTTTATAGTATCCTCGACCGGATGCGCGCTTCTGCTTAGTAAATTGAAGAAGGAATGAAGCTACTCAATACCCATTCGTAAGTATCTTCCATTTACTGTTTTCCTTGATTAACCAGTAGCCATATCCCACACATTTTTCCCCTGCCTCCATTCCGGAACCCAGCGCAGAGCCTGTCTGCTTTTCAACAACAGAAAAGCTGCAGGAAAAATAAATTACCTTTGCTTCTGGTTTATATTCAGCTACCCGACTTCCCCATCCGCGCACATATCCTATATGCCGATAGCTTAAATCAATGTCATATTCCGCATGGAAGTCATCCAATATGATACCACTCCCAAGTTCATATGCTTTTCGCCAGTTTTCCAATTCGTCCGCATAGAATTCTGACAAATAGCTTAAACTTCCCGAAATGTCCCCTTGATTTCTCAATGCAATATATGTCAACAGTTCTTTTTCCGCCTGTGCCACATCTTGCTTTGTCAGTCCGTTTTTGTCTTTATCTATCGCGTAAAAATAATATAATATGCTGCCTGCTGCCAATAATACGATTATGCCGATAAGGGCAATCCTCTTCCACTTGCTTTTCATTTTACGCCTTTCTTCATCCTAACACGGTTACTTATCAAACGTGCCTGCATGGAATCGCATTTGCCGCATATAATTGCCGCCTCCCCCTATCAATTCCGTTAATTTTCTACTGCTGCTACTATCAGAATGCTGTGCAACATATATAAGGTCATACGAAGGATTTGAACCTCCGGGCACTGACACAACATACACCGAATGGTAATACGAACTGCCGTCTCCACTAAACTGCAAAATATCCCCTGCTGAAATGTCAATGGGCAGCACGCCAGTATACCAGCCACCATTGTTATACCCTGTCGCTTTAGGTCCATTTCCTGTATTACCCGTCACATAACTCCAAAAACTGCCTACTGTTTCCCAATTAGGCATCCCACCGCCGCTTCCACCTTGCCAAACGCCAGGAACCATCCTAACCTTATTACTTATATTGTTTATCATATCCGTATTACTCATTGTACTATTCCCGCCGCCCTAAGCTGCCCAGCCACATTGAGACACAAAGTTCGTACAATCACGCCCAGCAGCCGT
>CAMWUP010000028.1 GCA_947177465.1 uncultured Lachnospiraceae bacterium | reverse complement strand
CCCTCTCTGTAGTCGCTTGTAAACAGGAAGATATCCGCCTGCTCCATAAACACGCGTACCTCTTCCGGCTTTTGAAATCCGGCAAATACCACTTCTTCTTCTACATTTTTCTCCTGAGCCATCATTCTCAGGCGCTCCGCAAGCTCACCGCCGCCTACCATGGTCAGGGAAAAATGATAACCTTCCTGCTTCAGTCGGGCCGCCGCTTCTATGGCATGCTCCGGATGCTTCAATTCCATGAACCGCCCCGCCCACAAGAGGGATATCTTTCCCTCCCTTTCACGCCGAACCCGTTTCTTTTCCAGCAATTCGTCTATGTCGTATTCCACCAGTCTCGGAAAATATCCCCATTTAAACATCTTATTTGGATATGCTTTGACGATATGAAAATCGCTTGCCACATAACCGCCGCAGCAGAGTAGATACACATTCTTTTTCCGGTAACGGGTATGGTCATGATACTTTTTGACAAGCCCTCTGGGTGATATCGCCTTCCACTGCCCCTCCCTATAGAGACGCTCGCTCAGACGCACGGTCAGCCCGTCCGCCTGCAGCCTATCTGCAATAAAGCTCTCGTCCTCCACACCGCCAAAGAGAACCACATCGCTCTCTGCAATCAGACGGCGGCACTCCTCTTCCTTTTCATAATACAAAAGAAGATAGGGCAGTGCATCCAGATTTTCACCCCAGCCCATGCGGATGCGCTCCTCCTCCATGGGCTGCGTCTGGATAAAGTGATAGTCCCTGCCAAGCCTTTGGTACATTGCTTCACAAAAGGGTACTTGATGATGATTGATGTAATTCGATACAAAAGTTACCTGCATTTTATTTTCACCTTTCGCCTTACAATCTATGTAAATAATTGCAAAATTTAAATACTATGCCGTTGTCATTGTGCATATGGTATATTCCAACACAGACTCGCTTTCGCTCCAAGCCAGCCGTAGCGGTACATAAGCTGCCAAAATACGGCAGCTAAATACCGACGGCTGGCAAGGGTCTGCTTATGGAATATACCATATGCACAATTCGGAACTGCAAGCAGAGAAGGTGCAATTACCCACCAAATCACCCGACAATCTCGCGGTAAATTTCTAAGAGGCGTCTGTAATTTGTATCGGGGTTGTGGGTAATGACGGCACGCTTCGCTGCGTTTTGTCCACAGTAAACTGCAAAATCGCCGTCAGCAAACATGCGGCAGACTGCATCCGCCAGTGCTTTCTTATCCCCGCAAGGATACAAAAGCCCTTCTTTTTCGTTCTCCAGCATGCTGGGGACGCCGCCCACGGCGGAGCTTACCACCGGCATACCCAGAAGCATTGCCTCGCCCACGGAGTTAGAGGAATTTTCAATGGAGGAGGGCGATAAATAGAGATGGCTCTTTAAATACCGCTCACACATTTCACTGCTGTTTAATTTTCCCAAAAAAACCACCTTCTCTTCCAGTCCCGCATCCTTTATCAACTCAAGACAGTATTTGCCATAGGAGCCTATCTTGATTTTTTCCATAAACGTACCGTAACGGGTAATCTTATCCCCCGCGACATATACCTTGGTTTCAGGAAATCTTTTCAGGATATCCGGCAGGGCAAGAAGCAGATAATGCAGCCCCTTTACGGGATAATTTCCCTGACTTAAAAAAACCGAGTACCGCTCACATGCCAATAGCTTCCACTTCGGACCGTAAAATTGCGGACGGAGCGTTTCATTCATGAAATGGTACTCTGCCTTGGGCGCAAGCTCTGCCACCGCTGTTCTGTCCCACGCAGTACGACCCGTGATATGTCCGGCAATGCGCAGCGCTTCCGTCTCCAGCCTGCCGCGCCGCACAAATTTTTTTTGCTGCAGCGCAATATTGTCCCATCTTAAAATATCCCGTATCAGAAAACGGTTTACGATGGATTTTGGCAAATCCGCCGTATAAAAATCGGCTATTTGGGAGCAAATCCCCTGAATTCCGATAAGCACCTGTCCCTTATCCCGCACGCTTCTTGTCATAGCAAGCGTGTGGGGAAACTCCGTGCCGAAGATATGCACCACATCCGGCCGGTAAGCTTCCAGAACCGCCGCAAGCTGTGCTTCCAGCCCCTTGTCATAGCACTCCGGCTTCCCTGTATTTTCTGCAAAGCCAAAATACCGAAGACCGCCCGCCGTTCCCTGCAGCGGCGCTCCTCCCTTTCCAACCGGAAAGCAGACCCCAAGCTCTATCCCGTTTTCCTCCCGATGGCAGATAAACTGCTCCGCCAGTCCGGTCAGCCATCCCTCCTTATTGCTCGCCGCCACGCCAAGCTCCTTTGCAATGACGGGCAGCATAATATTGCAAAGCCACAATACCCTCATTTATAAACCCCCGCCTTTACTTTGTTGTACCACTTGGAAAAAACAGGACTTTCCGCCAGAAAACGCCTGAGAGGCGCCAGTGTAAGCGCCAAAACAAGACCATACTGAAGGCATTTTCCCCTCCCGAGATATTTCCGCGTAATCTCCCTGTGCTCCTTTTTGTCCCGCTTTCGATTTTCCCTGCTCTCCGAAAATCCGCCGCCCTCATAAGCCGCAATCACCATATCCATATACGCCGGCGTCACGCCTTCCTGCAGGCAGCACCAGAGAAAATGCTCGTAGTCCGCGCGCACTTTATAGGATACGTCATACTGCCTCTTTTCAAAAAGCCCTTTTTCATAAAAACACGCCTGATGACAGGGAATATTCCGGTAACACACAAAAGGCGTAATCTGCGGCGAAGACGCCACCGTGGAATTGGTCTTTTCATTAAAAATATTTCCGTAGCAGATACCGGCGTTCCTATGCTTATCCATAAACGCCGCCGCCTTTTTCAGAATATCCGGCGAAGGAAAGGTATCTCCACAGTTCAAAAAATGGACCGCCTGTCCCTTTGCCTTTGCCAGCGCTTTGTTCATCGCATCATAGATGCCGTTATCTTTTTCCACAAATATCGCAAGTTTCCCGTTTCCCTCCTGCGCCGTCCGCAGCTTTTCTACCGAGCCGTCCGCGCTGCATCCATCCTGCACCACAATTTCATAGCTCTCATAATCCTGCGCAAGTATACTGTTTACCGTCTTTGCCAGCTTATCACCGGCATTATAACAGACTACTATAATAGAAAATCTGCATCGCTCCATACTGCCTCTCGTTTCTGCCGTCCTGACGGCACATTTTTCTAAATTTTTCCCTAATGAAACAGCCAGCTCTGATAGGGCAGAAGACGTATGCCCTCGGCGTATGCATCCCGCAAAAACATAGCAAAATACAGGCAGAATGTCACCGCCACCACACCGTTCCAAAACCATCTCTGCCTTTTGTCCGGTATCGATTTTAACACGGACGGAATCAGGAAAATGTTTGTCACATTCAGATAATATCCGATTCTGGAAACCTCCGGTATAAAGGGGCAGAATACATACAAAATCAGGGAACCCAGATTCAGATAAAAGTAAAACCGTATTTTTTCATCCACCTTCACTGAGTATTTATAGTATATCAGCGCCAGCGCCAGTACACAGATACACTTCGCAATATTCACCAGAGAAGTGCGTCCGGTGTCAAAAATGGAATTTTCATAATAGGGATAAAAATAGAAAATGATTCTGCGGTAAAAATCTCCAAACACCAGAAAAGTAGCGCACATTCCCACCGCAAGCCAGATATGCCACCTCTTCCACCGCCTGCCAGCCAGCCAGTAAACCGGTATGACGAAAAGCACGGATTTGTGGAAAAGCGCCGCAAACAGTATCCACAACACAAAGGGCATCCAGTCTTTTTTTACCGCATACTTTACGGCATACAGCGCAATGGACAGTACAAAGTAGTAACGCACCGTCATCATACTGGAAAAATAATAGCCGCTCGTCATAAAGAGGAAAAAAGTCCACACAAACCATTCGCTCTGCTCATACATGGCGCGCAGCATAAAGTAAACCGTGCCAAAGGAAAAAATGGCAAAAATTACCAGTGCAGCGCTTCTCCCCGTGCCGAAAAAGAACTGCACCGCCTTTACCACCATGTTAAACCCAATTTCCGTGGAGACAACCTGACCGTTGTGAATACGCTCAAAAATATTCAAATACGGCATATAATCGTTTCCCACATAAATCCGGCATGCAGACACAAGAAACAGCAGGGTAAAAATCCCTGCCAGTAAAATCCTGTTACACATCTGCTGCCTTGTCACTGTATTCGCCTGTACTGCGGTTTTATTGTTTACGAAAAAAGCAGCCATTGTCGTCACAACCGCCAAACCAATATAGAAAGCCATGACCTTATCCTCTGTTTTCGTTTTGTCTCTGCCGCCGTTTTTCCGCCGCCTGCTCCTGCCGCCCCAGTCTGATTCCCTGTTTCATCAGCCTGTAAGCTTCCCTCGGCGTCTTCTCCACACACATCACAGTCCTGTGTGCCAAAAGAAAGCGAATCGCCATCAGCCGCGCCAGTCTGCCATACAAAAAGGCATACAATACGCCTCTGTCCACAAAAAACTTTTCGTTATAGCCCTTGAACCATGTTGATTCACGATAAATCTCTTCCCCGATTTCTTTTGTCGAGGTATAGAGGTGCAGTCCCTTTTTGAGGCAGTCATGCAGAAACAGACTATCCTCTCCGTTGCTGTACCTTGCCCCGCCGCCAAACAAAAGGGAAAAGGCAATCCTCTTCTTTTTCAGGGCCTCCCTTCTCGCCGCCACACTGTAGGTCGGATACCTGCCATAGTTGTGCCAGCGGATTGGTCTCTCTTCCCTGTTGTAATAGGTTGCCCTTCTTTCATCTACTTTAAAATTAAAGGTAATCACATCAGCCGCCGGATTATTCTGAAACGCCAAAAGCACCTGCTCCTCATACCCATCATAAAAACGGATATCCTCGTCGGAAAACAGCACGATATCGCCGTCTGCATGAGAAAGCGCCGTGTTCCGGCTCAGTCCCACGCCCCGCTCCTTCATGGAAAAAACGCGGATAGTCCTGTCCCCATAGGAAAATGTGTCAAAAGCCTCATGGTCACACTGATTGACAATCACAGCGTCTGTCTGCAGGTTCATGCTCTCTGCCAGAAGCTCCGGCTTCTTATCTACTGCCGCCGCCAAAACCTCCAGCTTTTTATCTGAAAACCTTTTCGGCGAATCCATACCACGCTTTTTAGGCAGCAGCCCAAAGCCGTAATAACGCTTTATCAGCTTCTCATCCGCATCCCACAAAAACGCACAAGTTACCTGCACGTCCTGCTTCCTCAGAAACGCAAGTACCTTTTCTATTCTTTTTCCATCGTGCCGCCCCGAAGCAGCCACCAGAACCACACTGTCTGCGCGCCGCAGCTCCTCCGCCTTCTCCGGCTCCGTATCCACACAGCCGCAGGCACGCACCTCCGGCTCATTCTCTTCTCTGCCGCCTGTCTCTCCGAATTTTTGCCGAAACAGCCCCGCAATCTCCTCCACGGGAATATCCTGCTCCACAGCAGTCACGGCAGCACTGCCGCAATCCCGCAGCAAATAGTGAATATTAGCCGCCAAATCCCCGGAAGCCGCCGTTCCCAGCATGGGAATTTTATAACGCCGCTCAAAGGAAGCCGGTATATAAACAGAATCGTCCAGCACAAAGCACAAAAGCATTGCCATCAAAGAAAACAATCCGCCCAAAACGGCGCCAAGGAGAGCCGCCTGCAGGGTTCTGATATCATGAATCACAATACGAGTTTCCACAGGCTCCGTCAACACGCGAATCCGCTCAATCCTGCTGTTATCCTCACCAAAGTGCAGAAGAGCCTCCTGCAGGGCACAGCCGATTGCAGCGGAAAGCTTTGGCGAATCCGTGATAACCGTTGTCGTCACAATACGGGAATCCGATACCAGCGCCGCGTCCACACTCTCCCTGACAAACTGCTTTTCTGCTGTTATTCCCTGTGCAGCAAGCTGTTCCACAATATTATTTACAAAAACATCTGTCTTAACCAGCGCCTTCCACTCTTCCTCATTCAGATTGGAGCGGGAAATCCCATAGGCGTCCTCCCAGACATAGTCCACATAAACCTCTCCGACCGTCTGATACTCCTGTTCCGGAACTAAAACTACATTTTTTATAAAATAGCCGCCGCCGATAAGCAGCGCGCCCGCAAAAACAGATGCAATAACTACCCATATTTTTCTCAGAAAGAAGAGCCAGAGCAATTTGACATCCACCGGCTCATCTGCAAAACTACACTCCCACATAACCGCTAACCTTTCTGTCTGTCGTCATCCTGTCCGCCCGCTTCACACTTGCTCTCCTGTTCGCTGCTTTCACCTTTTCCGTCGTTCTGTCCATTGCCTTCATACTGTTCCCGCTCTTTTTTCAGTGCGGTAATCTGGTCTGCCTCCACGCCTTCCGTGCTATCCGGCCACAAAAGCACCTTTATGGTCAGAATCATCAGCTTGATGTCCAGCCAGACACTGTAGTTTTCGATATATGCCAAATCCAGCTTCAGCTTATCGTAGGGAGTCGTATTGTATTTGCCGTAAACCTGCGCATATCCCGCAAGACCTGCTTTCACCTTCATGCGGTACGCAAATTCCGGCATAATCTCCATATACTGCGCGATAATCTCCGGCCGCTCCGGTCTGGGTCCGATAAAGGACATATCGCCTCTGATAATATTGATAAGCTGCGGCAGCTCGTCCAGCCTGACCTTTCTGATAAACTTCCCCACCGGCGTGATACGGGAATCATTTTTGGAGGCAAGTCTTGCCACCCCGTCCTTTTCCGCATCCACACGCATACTGCGGAACTTCAGAATATAGAACCTTCTGCCGTCAACCGTACATCTTACCTGCTTGTATAACACGGGACCTCCGTCATAAAGCTTAACGGCAGCCGCCGTCAAAAGCATAAAAGGCGATGCAATGATGAACAACAGCAGGGAACAAAACAAATCGATGCACCGCTTCATAAACCGCTGCTCAATCGTCAGCACATATTCCCTCGTCAGCAGCAGTGGCGTGTCAAACAGATGCAGCTCCTCCGCGCCTTTTAAAATGACATCGGGTATCTTTGGCATAATGTAGGTTCGAATCGACTGCCCATAGCAGAATTTTAATATTTTGTTTCTGGCATCTACGGAAATATCCCACAAAACCACGGCGTCATATCTTTCCAGCGCTTCTCTATTGATGGCGTCGATTCCTGCGCTGATATGCATACATTTGCTGACTTCAAACTTGTCCTTCCTGCCGGCAAATTTTTTGAGAATATCCTCTATCGGACGATCCCCATGCACCAGCAGCAGCTTTCGCGGCGGAAAAATATTCTTATATATCAGGCTGGCAATATGAATCGATACAATCACCCATACCACCTGACATGCCGCCATACTCAGATAAGCTTCCATGGAAAACAGCTTCCTGACCATCAGGGATATCTGGAAGTACGTGACAATGTCCACAATGCCCAGCGCGAGAATCTGGGAAAAAATAACCTCGGCATTTTTCAGGTATCCTATCCGCATACCACCGTACATATTGGAAAAGAAAAACAGCAGCACGCCGTAAATGGCCAGAATCAGCAGATGTCCGTTTATCCAATATTTCAAATATTCTTTTACACTCTCATAATACACGCCAAACCAGAAATAGGCGTAAATCCCAACCTGCCCAGCCAGGTATATGCCCGACATGAACAGAACTATCAGTCTCTTAAATGATTCCAGCTTCTTCAAGCTTTCCTCCATTCCGCCGTCCAAGCAGCATTTGTAAATTCCTTATTGATAGAAGCATTATACCACACAGAATTTAAGGTGTGCAACTTTTCCACATTTTTAGGAAATTATACCCTTCGCAGTACCGCCCTTACTGCCCAAAAGCAGAAGTTATAGAAGCTGTATGGCACAGAGAGACCTTCTGCTTTCCGGTAGAGCGCCCAGATTCTACGGATTGCCTCCAGCTTGTTGGAGGAAAGTGAGTTTGCCGGTCTTCTATAGCGCACCAGGTTTTCATTGAGACCGTACGCCGTGACGCCGCCCTTAAGTACCTTGAACCACAGCGCCGTGTCCTCGCTCTTGATGATAGGCATCTGAAGCTTTTCTTTTGCCAGCTTCGCCATGTCAAACATAACGGTGGAGGTAAAGATTGTCGTGTTTTTTAACGCCTGTTTATATTGAATTGTCTCCGGCACCTTGACGATTTTGCCGGTTCCCTTTCCTTTTTCATCCGCAAATTCGTAGCCGGTAAAGGAAAAGGCGGCATCTTTTTCTTTCATAAAGGCAAGCTGCTTTTCCAGCTTGTCCGAGCTCCACAAATCGTCTGCATCCAAATACGCCGCAAAACGTCCTTCCGCCTTTGACAGCCCGTGGTTTCTTGCTCTCGCCGCACCGCCGTTCTCCTGCTTCAGCACATGGATTCTGGCATCCTCTTGCTCTATTTCTTCCAGCATCCGCAGGCTGCCGTCCGTGGAACCGTCCTCCACAAGTAAGAGCTCCCAGTTTGGATAGGTCTGCTGCTTCACGCAGTCCACCGTCTCCCTGATATATTTTTCCGCATTATAAACCGGTACAATAATACTGACCTTCTCTTTCATTTTAATCTATACTCCATGTCCTCTTTGGCAGATACTTACGAAAGCCTGTATATAACATATTTGTCAGTCTTTGCAAAATATAGATACTCGCTTTGATTTTCCATAGCAGACCGCAGGTTTTCCCCGCTGTCCCTTTCCGCTAAAAATACCAGATAGTCATATCCTGCGGAAGCACAATAGCTCAAAAGCATTTCCTCCTCCCGCAGGGCTTCTTCGCCCTCGCTCCCTGTCGCCAGCGTACCATTTACCCAATTATGCAATTCTTCCATATCGCCCATATAGACGTCATAGGTATACGCCCACAGCTTTGGCTCCCACAAATTTCTGCCATAAGGAAGCAAAATCCTCCCGCTGTATATCCTTGCCCACGCCGCTACTTCATCCGGCGCAAGCAGAAATACGCCTTCCTCTTCGGAAATTTCAAGCAGTGCAAACACTTCTGCCACCTCTTCGGGCAGTTTATCACCGTCAAAATCTTGTTCCGTCATAGCTTTTACCGGCGTAAGCGTTCCGCAAAGAAACAACAGTAAAACCAACGCCGCCACAGCCAGAATTTCGTAAACCCGTTCCCGCTTTCCGGAAACCGTCTTTTTGCGCCTGCTACGCTCCGCCGCATACCGTACCGATATTTTTGAGACAGCCGTCACTGCTGCGCAGGCGAGAACTGCAGTCATGGGCAGCAGCGCCCACAGGTTTTCATATCCGTAAAACTGTGTCTGATAAAGCAGAAGCAGCTTTACGGAAACAGGACATAGAAGCAGAAGCAGCATAATCGTTGCAAACTGTCGGAATTCTTTTTTTTCAAACTCCTTTATCAGCCACAGCAGCAGAAGCGATACCATAAACAGCATCAAAAACTGTCCGCTTTCTGTCAGACTGTTATAACTATTTTTTAAAAATCGGACAAACTCCACCATGCTTACTCCCAATTCAAGCTTTCTTCTTTTGACGGAGCCGAATACTTATCTGCCTGATGAATCTTATGCCGAGCACAATCCCCACCGTGGCAGCAGCATAGCCCGCTCCGTAAAAGGTCCACACCACGCATATCTCGGCAAGCAGACACAGGATTACGCCCCCCCATTTTTTCTGCAGGGCGCATAAAAGCACATAGGGCAGAATTATCCCAGCCCGAACCGCCGTACCCCTGTACCCGCCAAAAAACAAGTTAAATCCGTCCATCGCGCCACTATAACAGCCAAACTGATAAATAAGCGCCGCAAAAAGTAAAAATAATACCTGCTTTTTTCCTTCCTTGGGGAAAAGATAAGCAGCCCACCTGCCATACACCAGATAACTCAGCAGAAGCACAATGCAAGGTATGATTCCATAACACATAAGCGGCGCAGATATGCCTGTAAAGCTGCACAATACGGCATATAAAGTCGGCAGCACCAGTATCTGAATCCGCAGCGGCATCCCGACCGCAAAAGCCTGTCCTGTCAGAGGATTCACCGTATAAATCCCGTCTGCCGCCAACATGGTCTGCACCGTTTCCACCGTAATGTCCCCCGCCGTATAAGGCGCCTGCATCCGATAATTCCATATAAGCTGAAACAATATCAGTGCGCTTGTTATCACAAACAAAACCGGGTAGAGCCGAAACAGCTTAAAGATACGCTGCCCGCCGGCTTCCTTTTTCTCCTTATCCCGTTTACCTTGCGTAATCCGACGAACCAGCCAGGGACTGACTGCTGCCAAAAGTGCAAGTATAAACAATATTACCATAATCCACGCGCAAATCCGAAGCGGCAGCTTAAAAAAAAGCGCCGTCAGATGGGCGGCTTCCGCCAGCCCGATACCTATCAGACTTCCCTCTATCAGCTTCTCCGATGTCGTTTTCCGCATTGTGCCCTCCAGATAAATTCTTTCCAATTTTACCATATTTTTATCACAAGCACAACAAAATAGATTATGCAAATACCAATTGTCCTCTTCAAAGCAGTATGATATAATACAGTTTAATGTATATAATAATTTAACATACGACTATATTCTATCAAAAAGGGGAATGTACAATGCCTAAAGAGAGATTTGAATTTGGAGAAAACTGGAGTAAATTTTTGGGGGTTTTATCAGAAGAGCGGATAAAGGAAGCCGAAAAATCACTTCAAAGCTGGCTCGGCGTAACCGATTTGCATGGCAAAAGTTTTTTGGATGTCGGCTCAGGAAGCGGGTTATTCAGTCTGGCTGCCAAAAATTTAGGTGCAAAAGTTTTTTCTTTTGATTATGATGAAAACAGCGTAAAATGCGCCCAATATTTGAAAAACAGATTCTATAAGGACGATGACGACTGGCAGATTGAGCGCGGCGACGCTTTGAATAAAGCGTATTTGTCTAAGTTTAAAAGCTATGACATTGTATATTCCTGGGGTGTATTGCATCATACCGGAAATATGTATAAGGCATTG
The DNA here is from genome assembly GCA_947177465.1 of uncultured Lachnospiraceae bacterium. Classification (GTDB taxonomy): domain Bacteria; phylum Bacillota; class Clostridia; order Lachnospirales; family Lachnospiraceae; genus Acetatifactor. Next base: position 2,015 of record CAMWUP010000028.1, on the reverse strand, counting down.
GATAATGTAAGCGGTCTGGTTGCATTGCAGGGAACCCTGTTTATCTCAATTTACAACGACCAGGGATTTGCAAGCAAAATATGGAAAACCATAAAAAAAGCATACAATAGCGCGCCGGAAGCGCTGCGCGGCTTTATTCTCTTTCCCTGCTTTCTCAGGCTGTGGGGACCTACAACCGTGAAAGATATACTCAAAGGGAGACCCTTCCACACATGGCGCACATATGCAAAGCAAAGAGGCATGTCTCCGTACAGGGACGTCGTGGACTGGGTAGGCGGTTATCCCTTCGAGGTTGCAAGACCTGAACAAATATTTGATTTTTTCCGCAAGAGAGGATTTGCTTTGGAGAAAATATCCACATGCGGCAGCGGTCATGGCTGCAATCAGTATGTTTTCAGGAAGGAACGGTAGTTTTAAAAAAGGCAGCAGGAAGATACTCCCTGCTGCCTTGTGCAATCGTCGAACGGACTGGTTCACATTGCCGTTTACTATGTATACCGATTCTCTTTATTACATCGCTTTTATGTCCAGTCTGATTTTGTCTGCAATCCTTGCAATGTACTCGCTGTTTGTCGGTCTGGTTTTACCGTCCTGAATTGAGTAGCCAAATAATTTCTCAAAGGTCTGTGTATTGCCTCTTTCCCATGAAACCTCTATGGCGTTACGAATCGCGCGCTCTACCTTTTGGTCTGTCGTCTTAAAATGTCTGGCAATTACCGGATACATCAGCTTTGTCACGCTGGTAACCACCTCTATGTCCCGTCCTGTCATCAATATAGCAGCCCGCAGATAATAGTATCCCCGCAAATGCGCCGGAACTCCTATATCAAGCATCACCTCTGTAATGTATCTTTCGAGCTCTGTGTCGTTAATCGTAACAATATCCATTCAAATCCCTTCCTTCATGTCGATTGCTGCCCATTCATGCGATTACATTTGCATCCTAGCACATTTCAGAACATTTTGGAAGAGACCTGTTCTATTATTCACCGCGAATATCGAATATTTTGCTGTGATTTTGATTTCAAATCTCTTCCTTCAGCAAATATATGGGTCTCTTTTTGACTTCCATGTAAGTTTTTGCCAGATACTGTCCCACGATTCCCAGACAGAAAAGCTGCACGCCGCTAATCAGGGAAATAATACATACCAGCGAAGGCCAGCCAGAAACAGGGTCTCCGAAAATCAGGGTCCTGATTACAATGAAAAGAATCAGTACAAAAGCCAGCACACAGAAGAGCACCCCCATAACTGCAGCAAAAGAGAGCGGAACCGTGGAAAAAGCGGTGATGCCTTCAATGGAATACAAAAGCAGCTTCCAGAAATTCCACTTGGTTTCCCCCTTCTTGCGCTCCACATTTTCATATTCCAGCCACTTGGTCCGAAAACCCACCCAGCCGAAAATGCCCTTCGTAAAACGGTTATACTCCTTCATTTCCAGAATCGCGTCCACCATCTGCCTTGTCATCATGCGGTAATCCCTTGCACCGTCCATAATCTCTGTCTTGGAAATCCGCTTCATCAGGCGGTAAAACATACGCGCAAAAAAAGAGCGGACGGGCGGCTCCCCCTTGCGGCTCACTCTTCTTGTCGCCACGGAATCATAACCCTGCTCCATATAAGACAACATCTCGGGCAGAAGCGCCGGCGGATCCTGCAAATCCACATCCATAAGCACAACATAATCGCCCTTCGCCCTGTTCAGTCCTGCATACATAGCGGCTTCTTTGCCAAAATTCCGCGAAAAAGAAAGAAGGTGCACTCTCTCATCCTTCTCATGGAGCTTTTTCACCTCCGCCACCGTTTTGTCCTTTGAGCCGTCGTCCACATACACAAGCTCCCACTCTATCTCCTTTTCCTTAAAAAAGGCTTCGTTTTTCATAAATTCCTCATAGAAAAAAGGAACATTTTCTTCCTCGTTATAGCAAGGCACTATCACACTTAACAGCTTCATACTTTCTTCCTGCTCCTGACGCTCTTACAGATAATCCGATTTTCCCTGTTCTTCCAGAAAA
>CAMWUP010000027.1 GCA_947177465.1 uncultured Lachnospiraceae bacterium | reverse complement strand
GCATTGCGAGATGCCATGAACAAAGAAAAAATCGATTATTACATGATTCCGACGGCGGATTTCCACAATTCGGAATATGTAGGCGCTTATTTTACGGTGCGGGAATATTTCTGCGGCTTTACAGGCTCTAACGGCACGCTGCTTGTATGGCAGGAGGGCGCCGGATTGTGGACGGACGGCAGATATTTTATTCAGGCGGAGAATGAACTGGCGGGAACCGGCGTTACCCTTTTCCGCATGGCGGAGGAGGGCGTGCCTACACTGCACGAATTTTTGCGGGAAAATATGAAAAAGGGGCAGACCCTTGGCTTTGACGGCAGGGTAGTGCCGGCCGCAGAAGGCGTTCTGCTGGAGAAGAAGCTTGCAGAAAAGAAGATTTCTTTTGTATATGTCAAGGATTTGGCAGAAGCAGTATGGAAAGAGCGTCCTGCAATGTCCTGTGAAAAGCTGCATGTGCTGTCCGACGAAATTGCCGGTATGAGCACAAAGGAAAAGCTTGCCTCCGTGATGGAAGAGGTGAAAAAAGGCGGTGCAGACAGACTTTTGCTGACAAAGCTGGATGATTTAATGTGGCTTTTCAATGTGCGCGGCAGTGATGTAGAGTGTAATCCGGTAGCGCTCTCTTACGGGTATATCGGAGAAGGTGAGAGTATCCTTTTTGTTCAGGAAGAGGCTCTTTGCGAAGAAACAAAGAAATATTTAGAAGAGAATCACATTGCCGTCCGCCCTTACGACAATGTTATGGCTTTTTTGGAAGAAGAAGCCGGAAAAGACACAAAAATCATGCTGGATAAACGGCATTGCAGCTATTGTCTCTACAAAAAAGCAGCGGCAGGTGCGAAGGTAGTGGATGGGAAAAACCCGACTGAACTGAAAAAGGCGGTAAAAAACGCAACCGAGCTTGCCAACATGGAAAAGATTTATATTAAGGACAGTGTGGCGGTTACAAAGTTTATTTACTGGCTGAAACAGAATATCGGCAAGTTGGAGATAACAGAGATAACTGCGGCAGACTATTTAGAAGGCTTAAGAAGGCAGATACCGGAAATTCTGTATTTGTCATTTCACACCATTTCCGGTTATAAAGAAAATGCGGCCATGATGCATTATGAGGCGACGCCGGAGAGCTTTAAGGTGCTAAAGCCGGAGGGTATGCTTCTGGTAGATTCCGGCGGACAGTATATGGGAGGAACTACGGATGTGACGAGAACCATTGTCCTCGGTCCCATTTCTGACGAAATCAAATGTCACTATACGGCAGTTGCAGCGGGCATGTTGAATTTAAGCCATGCGAAGTGGCTGTACGGCTGTACGGGGCGTAATCTGGACATCCTGGCAAGGGCGCCGCTCTGGAATATGCATATGGACTATAAGTGCGGAACGGGGCATGGCGTGGGCTATATCCTGAACGTGCATGAGGGGCCGCAGGGACTTCGCTGGCGTTTTGCGGAAGGAGCCGCGGAAGCCGTGATGGAAGCGGGGATGGATGTGACAAACGAGCCGGGCGTGTATATAGAGGGAAGCCACGGCATCAGAATCGAAAATGTGATGGTTGCAAAAAACGGCGTAAAAAATACGGACGGACAGTTTATGTATTTTGAGACGCTGACCTACGCGCCGATTGATTTGGATGCCATCGACGTGAAATATATGACAGAAGAAACAAGAACGTATCTCAATCTTTATCACAAAAAGGTGTATGAAAAAATTGCGCCGTATCTAAATGAAGAGGAGCGTACATGGCTGGCAGAAGCTACAAGAGAAGTGTAGAAAAAGACAATATCAGCATTTTGGCGGCAGATGCCGCGCGACGAGGGTGTAAGAGCTTACAAAAAATGTGAAATCATTATAAAATTTAACCGTCCGTTATTGACTTTTAGCAGGTGCTTTGAGATAATAAGCGTGATATGGGGAATAGCAGGACGGCGTTGCCGCGATGCGGTATTCCACATAAAAAGAGGCAGTATGCCGTTACTGCGGCAATAATAGATACTTATTGAAGGAGGACGTAATATGTCAACAAAAGCGTATTATCCAATTTCCGAAATCGGAGCCGGTAAGGTAGGGTTTTCCAAGACCCGTTCCATTATTGAGGCTGCTTTTTACGGAAACAATGTAGTGAAAGTAAACACTTTGAAGGAAGCCTATGAGCTGGCAAAGAATTCCCCGGGAACCGTTGTGACAGATATGCCCGTAAAGGATGGCGAGACCTTTGGTCTTGAGAAGGATGCAAAGGTGCTTCTTTTTAACGATGGCGCTGTAACAGGCCGTTATGCAGCAGCACGCCGCATCAAGGGAGAGCCTGGCGTTGATGAAGCAAAGCTGGATAAGGTAGTTATGGATGCGGTTTATGAGACACGCTGGAAAACCATGTACCATGCAGAGTGCTTCGTAGGTCTTGACCCTGAGTTTATGGTGAAGGCGCATCTTCTGATTCCTGAAGGGGAAGAGAATATTCTCTACAACTGGATGATTAACTTCCAATATATGTCCGATGAATATGTAAAAATGTACAGAAACTCCAAGCCGGTAGGCGACGGCAATGAGCCGGATATCTACATTTTCTCCGACCCGCAGTGGGTGCCGGGCAACAGACCGGATGTAGACTACAGCTGCTTAAGCGACCCCTTAACTCTGTGCTATTTTGACACAAATCAGAACTGCGCAGCAATTCTGGGTATGAGATACTTTGGCGAGCACAAAAAGGGTACGCTGACCATGGCATGGGCGCTTGCAAACAGAAACGGCTATGCTTCCTGCCACGGCGGACAGAAGGAATACCTGCTTCCCGACGGCAGAAAGTTTGTTGCTTCCGTATATGGTCTGTCAGGTTCCGGCAAGTCCACGCTGACCCATGCAAAGCATGGCGGCAAATATGAAATCAAGGTACTGCATGATGATGCATTTATCATCAATACCGATACATGTGCTTCTGTTGCATTGGAGCCGACTTACTTTGACAAGACGGCAGACTATCCGACGGGCTGCCCTGACAACGAGTATCTTCTTTCTGCACAGAACTGCTCTGCAACACTGGATGAAAATGGTAAAATCCAGCTTGTGACAGAGGATATCAGAAACGGAAACGGACGTGCCATCAAATCCAAGCTTTGGTCTCCGAACCGCGTGGATAAGATTGACGCTCCTGTAAACGCTATTTTCTGGATTATGAAGGACCCGACCATTCCTCCCGTAGTGAAGCTGAAAGGTTCCGCACTTGCTTCTGTTATGGGGGCAACGCTTGCAACCAAGACTTCTACGGCAGAGCGTGTGGCAGCAGGCACCGACTTGAATGCACTTCGTATTGTGCCTTATGCAAATCCCTTCAGAACATATCCGCTTGCAAACGACTATGAGAAGTTTAAGAAACTGGTAGAAGAGAAGAACGTTGACTGTTACATCATCAATACCGGCGATTTCATGGGCAAGAAGGTAAAACCTGCCGATACGCTTGGTATTCTGGAGAGCATCGTAGAAGGAAAAGCAACCTTTGAGAAGTGGGGACCCTTCTCCGATATTGAAATCATGAACTGGGGCGATTTCAACGTAGACTTGTCTGACAAGGATTACGCTGAGCAGCTCAAGAACGCTATGCAGAACCGTGTAGATGCGGTAGAGGGCTTTGCAACCAAGAAGGAAGGCTATGATAAGCTTCCTGATGAAGCGCTTGAGGCATTGAAGAAGGTAGTTGCAGAGGCAAATACCCTGTAAAGGTAAAGAAAAGAGCCATGGGATTATCCCATGGCTTTTTCTAAAAAAATTGTATAAATTACCTGTATTTTGGTCTTGTAATTGGCAAGGTTTTTGTCTATAATATAGGTAACCTGAAATGTTCGATAACTCTTGTTAATTTTGAACCTACATCTACTTTAAATGGGATTCCTATATCGCCATGTGGCTGTCAAGCCTCCACTCATATGAGGATTGCAGGGGAAGGCAAAAGCATGGTTGCGGTTGCCCACCTGGCTACGGCTAGGAGTCAAAAGGCAGGAGCCGGCATTTTGGGGTTATACGACAGATAAAAGAGAGCAGCTTTTCGGCTGCTCTCTTTTCAAAATCTGAAAAGGGCAGGATAAGAATTTGCAAATATGGAATCATATGCCGGACTGGAATAAGTCTCAGAGAATGCAGGTAAAAGCGGTTTTATGTCTGGTGGGAATCGGACTTATGATTCTCATCGCCTTTTCTCTTGCATTGGTCAGAACCGGAAGCGGAGAGAAAAAAAAGAAGGAGGAAACGCCGCCGCAGGCGTCCGTGACGGAAGAACTGTATAATGTGTACATAACAGAGATTGCAAATACTTACATTGGTGTTTTTGACAGGGAAAACAGGAAATATCCTTTTAGCGGAAGTGGAGTGGAGTGTAATTTGCCGGACTCTCTTGCAGTGAGCGCCGGACAGCTTGCCGATGTGACGTTGACTGACGGCGCCGTGAGCAGAATCTTTTTAAAGACAGGTGAAAGAGTGAGCGGCAAGGTTATCAGTGTGGAAGCAGAAAAAGGTGTGGAGCTTGAAAATCTGGGGTTGATTCCCTTTGCTGAGAATGTCAGGTTTTATATGCTGTATGGAGAGCTTCGGGCAGGTACGGAGCGGGATATCCGCATTGGCTACAGCTATGCGGATTTTGTCATGGAGGACGGTAAAATCTGCGGTGTACTGATAACCAGAGACGAAACCATGCAGTATATACGAGTGCAGATAAAAAACAGCGATTATGCGGGAGCTTATCATGAAATGGTAACGCTTTCCTGTGATGCGTCATATACCATTTACTATGGAGAACCGGTGACGGGAATTGTGTCGGCTGGCGATGCAGATGTGCCCAATACTTTGGGACAGGAAGAACATGCGGCAGGAGAAAGCGTGGTGATATCGGCAGACAGTCCCTATTTTTCTGGAGAGAATGGAAGCAGCCGTATTTATGTAATACCTTCATCACTGACTGCAAAAATCAGCCTGCCGTCTGTAAACAGAAGTCAGGGAACGCCGGCTTACAGGGGAACCATGGAGATATGTCTGACGGAAAAGGGGTTTGTAGTCATAAATGAAGTGCTGCTGGAGGAATATCTCTATGCTGTAGTGCCAAGCGAGATGCCTGCGGGGTATCCGCTGGAAGCCCTGAAAGCGCAGGCAATTTGTGCCAGAACCTATGCCTATGCTCATATGCTCTCACCGGGACTGCCGGATGTGGGTGCACATGTGGACGACAGCACAGGTTATCAGGTGTACAATAATATTATGGAGCAGAATACCACGACCACGGCGGTAAAGGAAACGGCAGGGCAGCTTTTGTATTATGAGGGTATGCTTGCCAGTACCTACTATTATTCTACCTCCTGTGGATTTGGCTCAGATGAGCATGTGTGGCGTTCACAGACTGCACCGGAGCTTTTCTATCTGACAGCGCGTTCTATCAGCAGAGAGGGATATGATGGAGCGGAATCGTTCTATACGGCGGAGAGTATGCGCGATGAAGCAGTATTTGTACAATTTCTGGAGACGCCGCCGGAAACAGATTTTGAAAAAGAGGAACCATGGTACAGGTGGAGTTATGAGGTATCCGGTATTGATAGTGGGAAAATCCTTCAGATTTTACAAAGCCGGTATGCAGCGAACCGGCTGCAGGTTCTGACATTTTCGGGAGGCGAATATGTCAGTCAGAAGCCGGCAGAGCTGGGGACGATTAAAAAAATAGAAATTGTGTCCAGAAATGCAGGAGGCGTGGCGGAGGAGCTGGTGATTGAAGGGGAAAAAGCAACTTATAAGGTGATTACCGAGCTGAATATCCGATATGTGCTCTGTGACGGTGTGGCGAAGGTGCTTAGGCAGGACGGGAGCAGTGTGGAGATGAAAAGCCTGCTGCCAAGCGGTTTCTTTACGATTTCGACTGTTCAAGAGAAAGGAAATGTGGTAGGATATAAATTGTCTGGCGGCGGCTTTGGGCATGGTGCAGGCATGTCCCAGAATGGAGCCAAAAATATGGCAGATGCCGGATATACGGCACAGCAGATTCTGGAATTTTTTTATGGGGGCTGCCATGTATATTAAAAGTTTTCACAACGGAGGATTGCGGTGATACGAAAGCTGTACATAATACTGGATGATTTTAACAGACAGATGAACCGGAAAAACATAGGATCCTTTGCGGCGAGTACCGCCTTTTTTATGTTTTTGTCACTGGTTCCCATGCTGATTATGATTTGTACCATTATTCCCTATACGCCTTTGACGGAAGAAAATCTTTTAAACGGGATTACGGAAATCATGCCGGCTGTACTGGAGCCATTGACAGTTTCGGTTGTGTCGGACGTGTATGAAAAATCGGCGGGCGTTTTGTCGGTTGCAGTGATTGCCACACTCTGGTCTGCCAGCAGAGGAGTGCTGGCACTCATGCGGGGACTCAATGAAATTAACGAGGTCGAGGAAAAAAGAAATTATTTTGTTGTGCGTGGCATCGCTTCTTTTTATACGCTGGTTATGCTGGCAGTGCTTTTACTGTCCCTTATTATCAATGTGTTTGGCAATGTGCTGCTCAATATGATTTTTGCAAGAGTGCCGCAGACGAGACAGTTGTTTGTTTTTGTCATGAATCTTCGCTTTCTCATTATATGGGTGATTATGACGCTTTTGTTTGCAGCGGTTTATGCCTACGTGCCCAACAAAAAACTGCGTTTGAGCGCGCAGATGCCGGGAGCGGTGTTTACGGCGGGAGGGGGGAGTATTTTTTCATGGGGGTTTTCCATTTATGTGGAGAGAATCAACAATTTAAGCACCTATGGCAGTCTTTCCATTATCGTCATTATTATGCTGTGGCTGTATTTTTGTATTTATATTATTCTGATAGGCGCGCATATTAACCGGTATTTTGGCCCCGCATACAAGGTTTTATATCGGAAGAGGAAGGAAAAAAGGGAAAAGGTGCAGCATACAGACGTATGATAGTCGGAAAAACTGTATATGTCTGTCAATTTTTTCTTGACTTTTTCTTTTTGGTTCATTACAATAGCCTTAGTTGAAAAAGGCTGTGAAGGTGTTTAGTAGCAATTCGTTTTCTAAAAGAGAGAGGAAGTCATCGGCTGAAAGCTTCCTTAAGTTCAGGCGGAGTGTGAATTTCCCACCGGAGCTTCCATCTTAAATTTTGCAGAGGCACATGCAGAAGAGTAGGATTGGACGTGCGCGCGCGTTAAGTGTTTTGAGAGCCTGTTATTGACAGGAAACAGGGTGGTACCGCGGAGAAGCTTCGTCCCTTGCATACGCAAGGGACTTTTTTGTGCGTATAAGCAGAGCCAAGTGGCAGCAGCGTTTTTTGGCGGCACGGATGCCTGCATATGTGCAGACGGAAAATGCTGCTGACATTTGGCGAGCAACGCGAACCTGGAAATGCGAAGCATTTTCAGGTCTGCATATACGCCGTAAGTCTGCAGCAGCGAAAAAAAGAAAGGAATCGATTATGAAAGAGAAATTAAGTCAAATCAGGGCGCATGCCATTGCACAGATTGAAAACAGCGATGCGCTGGAAAAGCTAAATGAAGTGCGGGTCAATATTCTGGGAAAAAAGGGAGAACTGACCGCTGTGTTAAAGTCCATGAAGGATGTTGCGCCTGAGGAGCGTCCGAAAGTGGGACAGATGGTGAATGAGACGCGCGAAGAAATTGAAAGGCTTCTGGAAACGGCAAAGAAGAAAATGGAAAGTGCCGCAAGAGAAGCAAGGATGAAGGCTGAGGTCATAGACGTGACGCTTCCGGCAAAGAAGAATGTTATCGGACACAGGCATCCCAACACGATTGCGTTAGAGGAGGTAGAGCGTATTTTTGTGGGAATGGGCTATGAAGTGGTGGAAGGTCCCGAAGTAGAAAGGGATTACTACAATTTTGAGGCGCTCAACATTCCGGCGGACCATCCGGCAAAGGATGAACAGGATACTTTTTATATTGCAGGGGATATCTTGCTGCGTACCCAGACGTCATCCATACAGATTCGTGAAATGGAAAAAGGTAGGATGCCCATTCGTATGCTTGCACCCGGCAGAGTATTCCGTGCGGACGAGGTGGATGCGACCCATTCGCCTTCCTTCCATCAGGTAGAAGGACTTGTCATTGACAAGAATATTACATTTGCGGATTTGAAGGGTACGCTTGCCGAGTTTGCAAAGGAATTGTTTGGAGAAGAGACGAAAGTAAAATTCCGTCCCCATCATTTCCCGTTTACGGAGCCGTCCGCAGAGATGGATGTTACCTGCTTTAAGTGCGGGGGCAAAGGCTGCCGGTTCTGTAAAGGGAGCGGCTGGATAGAAATATTAGGCTGCGGTATGGTGCATCCGCATGTGCTGGAAATGTGTAATATCAATCCTGAGGAATATACGGGCTTTGCGTTTGGCGTGGGGCTGGAGAGAATTGCGCTCCTAAAATATGAAATTGATGATATGCGGCTGCTCTATGAGAATGATATCCGCTTCTTAAAACAGTTTTAGGGAAGCGCTGCATGAAAAATAGAAAGGACGGAGTTTATGAATACAGCATTATCATGGATTAAGGAATATGTGCCTGAATTAACCTGTACAGATCAGGAGTATTGCGACAGAATGACCCTGACAGGTACCAAGGTGGAAGGGTATGAAAGATTAGATAAAAATCTGGAAAAGATTGTAGTGGGGGAGATTGTCAAAATTGAAAAGCACCCCGATGCGGATAAGCTGATTGTCTGCCAGGTCAATATCGGCACTGAGGAAATTCAGATTGTGACGGGCGCTCCCAATGTAAAAGAAGGAGATAAGGTTCCTGTTGTTTTAGACGGCGGAAAGGTGGCAGGCGGACATGACGGCGGACCGCTTCCTGAGGAGGGTATCAAAATCAAAGCAGGAAAGCTCAGAGGAGTGCCTTCAGGCGGCATGATGTGCTCCATCGAAGAACTGGGTTCGTCCCGCGATATGTATCCGGAGGCGCCGGAAGACGGTATTTATATTCTGCATAAGGAGGCGGTGCCCGGGGAGGATGCCATAGCGCTTTTGGGGCTGCATGATACGGTGTTCGAGTATGAAATTACCAGCAACCGTGTAGACTGTTATAGTGTGCTCGGCATCGCAAGGGAAGCGGCGGCAACCTTTGATAAGCCTTTTGTGCCGCCTGTTGTGACCGTAAAAGAAAACGACGAAGATGTAAACGATTATATCAGCGTGGAGGTACAGGATACGGACCTCTGTACAAGGTACTGTGCCCGTGTATGTACCAATATCAAAATAGGACCTTCTCCGGAGTGGATGCAGAGAAGACTTGCGGCAAGCGGCATCAGGCCCATCAACAATCTGGTGGATATTACCAACTATGTGATGGAAGAGTACGGACAGCCCATGCACGCGTTTGATTTGGATACGATTGCCGGAAAGAAAATCATTGTGCGCCGTGCAAAGGACGGAGACGAATTCCAGACGCTTGACGGGCAGGTGAGAAAGCTTGACAAGGACATTCTGATGATTTGTGATGCAGAGAAGGAAATCGGCATTGCCGGCATTATGGGCGGAGAAAATTCCAAGATTACCGATGAGGTCAAGACAGTTCTCTTTGAGGCGGCGTGCTTCAATGGACCCAATATCAGAAAGTCGGCAAAGAGAATCGGTCTTAGAACCGATGCTTCCGGTAAATTTGAAAAGGGGTTGGATCCGAGGAATGCGAGAGCAGCAATCGACCGTGCCTGCCAGTTGATTCAGGAACTGGGCTGTGGCGAGGTGACAAAGGGCTGCGTTGATGTGTGCGTGCCGTTAAATCCGCTTTTGCTGCTTCCCTTTGAGCCGGACAAATACAACGCCCTTTTGGGAACAGAGGTGGAAAAGCAGCATATGCTTAACATCTTTGAGCAACTGGAAATAAAGCCGATTGCGAATAGCTGCGGCGATATTGCGCTGGAGATTCCTTCCTTCAGGCAGGACATTTTGAGAATGGTTGATTTGGCGGAAGAGGTGGCAAGATTTTATGGTTATGACAAGATTCCGGTTACACTGCCGAACAGCACTTCGACCACCGGTAAGCTTTCCTTTAAGCTGCGCGTTGAGCAGAAGGCAAGGGATATTGCGGAATACTGTGGATTCTCACAAGGGATGAGCTATTCCTTTGAGAGCCCGAAGGTGTTTGACAAGCTGTGTCTTGCAAAAGACGACAAGGCGAGGGATGCCATCACCATAGCGAATCCTTTGGGAGAGGATTTCTCCATTATGAGAACCATTCCCCTAAACGGTATGCTGACAAGTCTTTCCACCAATTATAACAGGCGCAATAAGGACGTGCGTCTCTATGAACTGGGGAATATTTATATACCAAAGGCACTTCCTCTGACAGAGCTTCCTGACGAGCGGATGCAGTTTACCCTTGGCTTTTACGGGGAAGGAGATTTTTACACCTTAAAAGGCGTGGTGGAGGAATTTCTGGAAAGCATTGGCATGAAGGAAAAATGCATTTATAATCCGGATGCAGGGAAACGCTTTTTACATCCCGGCAGACAGGCGGCAGTCAGCTATAAAGGTACGGCAATCGGTTATCTGGGTGAGGTGCATCCGGAGGTATGCGATAACTATGACATCGGCACAAAGGTTTATGTGGCTGTGCTGGATATGCCGGTGATTCTGCCTTTTGCAAGCTTTGAACGGAAGTATGAGGGCATTGCAAAGTATCCGGCTGTGTCAAGAGATATTTCCATGGTAGTACCCAAAACAGTGCTGGCGGGAGAGATTGAAGCGGTGCTTGTGCAGCGCGGCGGCAAGCTTCTGGAATCATACAGGCTGTTTGACGTATATGAAGGCGGGCAGATTAAGGAGGGCTGTAAATCCATGGCGTACTCCGTGTCCTTCCGCGCAAAGGACAGGACATTGGAGGAAGCGGATATCACAGGCGCAATGAAAAAGATTTTGAACGGACTGGAACAGCTTGGTGCGCAGCTTCGCCAATAATAGTACAAAGAGAATGAATGGAGAGTAAAAATGGAAAAGAAAAATTTGTGGGAAGTCTACAGTGAGAAGCAGTTAAAGGAGCTGGAAAAGCTTTCAGACGGGTACAGGAGCTTTCTGGATAATGGAAAGACAGAGAGGGAGTGTATTGATACCATTGTCAATATGATAGAAGAAGCGGGTTATATAGAGCTCAACAAAGCAGCCGCTGCAGGAAAGAAACTGAAAAAGGGAGACAAGGTTTATTCTGTGTGGATGAATAAGTCCATTGCCATTTACCGACTTGGTGAGAAGCCTCTGACCGAGGGAATGAATATTTTAGGCGCGCATATTGATTCGCCGCGCATGGATGTGAAGCAGAATCCTTTATATGAGGAGGGAGGCTTTGCCTATCTGGATACGCATTATTATGGCGGTGTGAAAAAGTATCAGTGGGTGACTCTGCCGCTGGCAATCCACGGCGTGATTGTAAAGAAGGACGGCACCACCGTGGAGGTGGCAGTCGGCGAGGACGAGGATGACCCTGTATTTTTTATTTCAGATTTATTGATTCATCTGGCAGCCGAGCAGTTGGAGAAGAAGGCGGCAAAGGTAATCGAGGGCGAGGCGCTGGATTTGATTGTGGGCAATAAGCCTCTTGTCATAAAAGCAGAAAAAGATGGAAAAAAAGAAGAAAAGAACGGCGGAGCAGATGCAGCGAAGGAAGCAGTAAAGGCGGGCGTACTGGATATTCTGAAAAATACTTATGACGTAAGCGAGGAAGACTTTATTTCTGCCGAACTGGAAATCGTGCCGGCAGGAAAAGCGAGGGAAGCCGGTTTTGACAGAAGCATGATTTTAGCCTACGGACAGGACGACCGTGTATGTGCGTTTACTTCTTTAAAGGCTATGCTGGATACAAAAAAAACGGACAGAACCGTGTGCTGTATTCTGGTGGACAAAGAGGAGATAGGCTCCGTGGGTGCGACGGGTATGCAGTCTAAATTCTTTGAGAACAGTGTGGCTGAACTGATGGAGCTTGCGGGAGAATACAGTGAGCTTAATGTCAGAAGGTGCCTTTCCCGCTCCTGCATGCTTTCCTCCGATGTGAGCGCCGGCTTTGATCCTTCCTATGCTTCTTGTTTTGAAAAGAAAAATGCGGCATTTTTGGGAAAAGGAATGGTGTTCAACAAATTTACCGGTGCAAGAGGAAAATCCGGCTCCAATGACGCCAATGCAGAATATATGGCGCACATCCGCGGCATTTTTGATAAGAAAGGCGTGCAGTTCCAGACAGCAGAGTTAGGCAAGGTAGATGTGGGCGGCGGCGGAACGATTGCCTATATTCTTGCACTTTACGGCATGAATGTCATTGACAGCGGCGTTGCAGTTCTGAATATGCATGCGCCTTGGGAAGCGACCAGCAAGGCGGACATTTATGAAGCCTACAGGGGCTATAAAGCGTTTGTCGAGGGAGCCTGCCTGTCATGACAGCATTAAAAAAATCAGACTTTTTCTTTGAACTGCCGGAAGAACTGATTGCACAGGACCCGCTTGCAGACCGTTCCGCTTCAAGGCTTTTGGTTCTGCATAAGGACAGCGGGGAGACAGAGCATCGTATCTTTAAAGAAATCACGGAATACCTTAGGCCTGGGGACTGCCTTGTACTCAATAACACAAAGGTCATTCCTGCAAGGCTGATTGGAAAAAAGGAAGACACCGGCGCCGCAGTGGAGGTGCTGCTGCTAAAACGCAGGGAAAAGGATATCTGGGAGACGCTTGTAAAGCCTGGCAAAAAATGCAGACAGGGCACAAAGCTGGTCTTTGGGGAAGGTGTTTTAAAGGCGGAGGTTCTGGAAACGGTAGAAGAGGGAAACCGGCTGATTCAGTTTTCCTACGAGGGCATCTTTGAAGAAGTGCTGGATAGGCTGGGCGAGATGCCCCTGCCGCCATATATCACGCACAAGCTTGCAGATAAGAATCGTTATCAGACAGTTTATGCAAAGTATGACGGCAGTGCAGCGGCGCCGACGGCAGGACTGCATTTTACGAAGGAACTGCTAAAAAAGATAG
>CAMWUP010000026.1 GCA_947177465.1 uncultured Lachnospiraceae bacterium | reverse complement strand
GCCCTGTACTCCGCGATATCTGCAATGAAATGTTCATGAGCGGAACAATTTCTTTGGATGGTGAGGATTTCCACGGATGTGTAGTGACGGATACGGAGAGCGGCAAAAAAATCTGCTATGAGGTGGACGACAAATACAAATTCTGGATTATCTGGAATGATAAAGGATTTAAAAACTATTTCTGTCCTGAGCCTATGACAGCGCAGGTGAACGCACCCAATCTCGATATGCCGAAGGAAGAAAGCGGGTATGAGGAGATTGCGCCCAATCAGACCTATGCGGTTTCCCAGAGATTTTTCACAAGATAAAAATGCAGGGCGGGGATTGCAAAGAGTTGGAGGAGTCTTTTGTATGTCAGCAAGACGCAGCAAAAATCGTTCCCGAATTTACGTATGTCATACTCTCTATCATGTCTATGTTTCTCTTTTAAAAGAAATGAACTTAAAGGACGGACAGGAAAAAAAGGCGGATATTGCACTCAGCGGGATGTTCATGGATTTTGAAGATTTAGATGAAAGGCTTAAGGCGTCGGACATCTTTGACAGGGTGTTTGCGCTGGATGAGCGGCGCGCCGAGGATTTTCCGGAAATTATGAAGTACAAGGAAAACCGGCATAATATCATAAAGCATATGGTAAACAGGATTATTTTTACCAAAAAGCTCGGAAAGCTGCAGGAAAAATTTATCAATATTGACTTTACCGAATATCAGGACATCTACGTGTTTTGTGATTCTGACCCGATTGGATATTATCTGAGTTACCGCCATATTTATTATCATGCAGTGGAGGATGGACTGGACTGTCTGAAAAATTTTGATGCGGCGCATGTGGACAATGAAGGGCATTTTGGGTTAAAGGCGGCGCTGGCGGCAAAAAATCTTATATTTATACAGAATGGATACGGGAAATACTGTCTGGATATGGAGGTTAATGACACTTCCTATTTTGACTATACCTTTGCAAAATATAAAAAGGTACCGAGAAAGCCCATGGAGCAGGCGCTGACTGCCAAACAGAAAAAAACAATGCTTGCCGTTTTTCTGCCGGATGCAGAGGAGCTTACCAGGCAGCTTTCCGGCTGTGGTGATTGTGTGCTCTTTTTGACAGAAGGTTTTCCGGGGGATAAGCCTGAGGTCAGAAAAGCCGTCAGTGATGAGGTTCTTCGGGATTACTGCGGAGATTTTCATGTGGTGATTAAGCCCCATCCGCGGGATGGGCTCGATTATGCGTCGTTATATCCCCAGTGCACGGTGATTCGGGGAAAGTTTCCCATAGAGGTGCTTAACTTTATAGAAGGAATCCATTTCCGAAAAGCAGTATCCATTATTACCTCTGCGCTGGATTCCATAGAATTTGCAGATGAAAAAATAAATATCGGACCTTATATTTATGATGCTTATGAGCCGGAGGAAAATCATGCTTTTATGAAGGTTGCATGGGATAAGACGCATGGCAGGGCAATTGAATAATAGAAGAAAAAAGAAGAGGGTAAGGCTGGATGCGCAAGGACATAAAAAAGTTACGGATTTTAATGGATAAAAAACAGAAAAAGCAGATGGCGGCATTGATGGTAATGATGGTCATCGGCGCATTCTTAGAGATGACGAGCATCACGCTTGTGATTCCGGTGGTGACGGCGGTTATTCAGCCCGACATACTGGACAAGTATGAAATTGTGCGGTCTGTCTGTAATCTGCTTCATATCAATTCGACGCTGCAGTTTACAGTAGTTTCCATGATAGCGCTTATCCTGATTTTCATTGCCAAGGATGCCTTTTTGTTCTGGCAGCAGAAAAGAATGTACCATTTTGTGTTTACCAATCAGTTTCAGACAGCAGAGCGGCTTTTACGAAGTTATGTAAATAAGGATTATGAGTATTTTTTGAATGCGGAGACTTCTGTAATCCAGAGAAGCATCACGGCAGATATCAACAATATGTATACGCTGGTGCTTGCTATGCTGCAGCTTGTTTCCGAGGTCATTGTATTCCTCTTTGTAGGCGTTACCTTATTTGTACTGGACCCGCTTATGACGCTTACCCTCTGTGTGCTGCTTATTGTGACATTAGTGGTAATCAAACGGATTATCAAGCCGATTATGAACCGGACCGGAAAAGCCAATCAGGATTACGGCGCCTCCATGTACGAATGGATTACGCAGACTGTGACAGGAATCAAAGAGGTCAAGGTTAACGCGAAGGAGCAGTATTTTATTGGCGAATATTTAAAGCAGGGCAAGGGCTATATCAATGCGATGGAGGTTTACAGCATGTTTGCCAACACGCCAAAGCTTTTGATAGAGGCGGTGTGTATCACGGGTATGATTTCCTATATGCTTGTACTTGTCTTTACCGGTGCAGATGTGGGAAATATGATTCCGACGCTTTCTGCGTTTGCTTTTGCTGCAGTGCGCCTGATGCCTTCTGCCAGCAGGATTAACAACCAGTTGACACAGATATCCTTCTGCGAACCATTTTTCTTTAATGTCAGCGACAATCTGTTAGAGGATATCAGCGAGGATAAAATTGATCTTTCCTATGCCGTAGAAGCAAAGGAGAAGCTTCCTGTCACAAAGGAAATCTGTTTAAGCCAAATTACCTATAAATATCCGAATACGGAAAAATATATTTTTGACCACGCCGATTTGACTATACCGGTGGGCTCCGCGATTGGTATTGTAGGAGGCTCCGGCGCCGGTAAAACGACGATTGTGGATATTATTCTGGGACTTTTAAAGCCGGAGGGAGGAAAAATTACGGCGGACGGCGTAGATGTGCAGGAGCATTACAGGGAGTGGCTCAAGAACATTGGCTATATTCCTCAGATGATAGCGCTTTTAAATGCCGATATCCGAAAAAATATTGCCTATGGCGTTAAGGAAGAGGATATTGACGAGAATAAGCTGCGGCATGCGATTGAGGAGGCACAGCTTGACGGTTTCGTGGACGGACTTCCCGATGGGGACAGAACGGGAATCGGAGAAAGGGGTATCCGTATTTCCGGCGGACAGCGTCAGAGAATCGGTATAGCAAGGGCATTATATGAGGACCCTGAGGTACTTATTCTGGACGAAGCAACCTCTGCGCTTGATAATGATACGGAAGCCGCCATAATGGAATCCATTAACAGACTCCACGGCAGAAAAACCTTGATTATCATTGCGCACAGACTTCAGACCATTGAAAAATGCGATATGGTTTTCCGTGTGGAGAATGGAAAGATAGTAAAAGAGAGATAAGTGCGGGAATAGGAGGTGCATAATTCAGTCATTCCTGTTGCATAAAGAGCGGCTTCTGTCAAGACGGGGACTTCGGTATAACCGGAGACAGAAGGAGCATCAGCATGAAATACAGAAAGGATATAGAAGGATACAGAACGTACCTGTTCAGGAAAGAGCTGTCGGCAGGTACGGAAGAAGTTTACATAAGACAGGCTCGCGTGCTGTTAGACTTTTTGGACGGAAGGGCAATTACAAAAGAAAAAATGATTGCATACAAAAAATATCTTTCAGACAAGGGACTTGCAGTTTCTACGTTAAATCTGTACATTGTGGCGGCTAACAGTTACCTGAAATATGCAGGGTATTGGGAATGTCGCGTAAAGACAAAAAGAATACAGAGAAGGAAAAGCCTTGAAAATGTAATTAGTATAGAAGAATATAACAGACTGCTGGTTTATGCAAAGAAAAGCGGCAGAGAAAAATATTATTACATTATGAAGACGATGGCTCTTACCGGAATCAGAGTCAGCGAACTGAAATTTTTCACGGTTGAGATTTTAAATCAGGAAATGATTACCGTAAATAATAAGGGAAAAATCAGGGAGGTATATTTGCCGGACAAGCTGTTAAAGGAGCTGCGCAATTATTGCAGAAAGGCACACATTGAAGGCGGTGTTATTTTTAGAGGAAACCGCGGCAGCCAAATCAGTCGGATAGGCGTCTATAAAATGCTGACGCATATGGCAGATATGCTTGGGATACCAAAAGAAAGAGTACATCCTCACAGTTTTCGGCATTTGTTTGCCATTACCTATATGAACCGATATGGAAATATATCAGAATTATCTGATATACTGGGTCATGCCAGTCTGGAAACAACCAGAATTTATGCGGCGACCTCCATACAGGAAAAACGGCAGAAAATGGAGAAGCTTGGATTGTAACGATAATGGGCGCAAAAGATAGATAAGCTGCTTTTGGTATGCAGGCAGGAAATGGGAAAAGTTTACAAAATACGATATTTTGTTGGGTATGTCAAGCGTTTTATACGTATTTTCCCTGATAAAAACCTAACATAGAAAAGGACAGACAAAAGAGGTCTGTCTTTTTTTGTGCAAAAAGCAGAATTTGTCGAAAAACAGAGGTTCTTGCACAAAAGGGACGCTATACAAAATATCGTATTATGGTTACACAGCCTGAAAAAAGTGTCTGTACAACAACAAAAGGAAAGGAGAATACAATGGAAATTGTTGAGAGTATTTTAAAAAACAACCCCTGCTATAAGGCAGGAAAAAAGATAAGGGTACAAGGACTGATGCTTCACAGTGTCGGATGTCCCCAGCCTTCGGCGGAGGTTTTTGTAAAAAAGTGGAATGACGCCAATTATGGCAGGGCGTGTGTCCATGCGTTCATCGACGCAAATAGCGGAAAGGTATATCAGACACTGCCTTGGGACCATCGTGCATGGCATTGCGGCGGAGGTGGAAACAACACGCATATAGGCGTGGAAATGTGCGAGCCGGCCTGTATTAAGTATACGGGAGGCGCCACCTTTTCCTGCTCGGATGAAAGTAAGGCAAAGGAAATCGTAGAGCGTACCTATCGGGCGGCGGTGGAGCTTTTTGCTTTTCTCTGCAGGGAGTATGGTCTGAATCCGCTTGCCGACGGCGTTATTGTAAGCCACAAGGAAGGACATGATAAGGGAATTGCGTCAGGACATGGCGACCCTGACCATCTTTTCAAGCAGCTAAATACAGGGTATACGATGGATACCTTCAGACAAGCAGTAAGTGACGCCATGAGCGGAAATGCGGAAAAAACCACTGTCCCGGGCAATATGGAAATCTCGGCAGCAGGCGTTGAGCTGATTGCAAAATACGAAGGCTGTAAACTTACGGCGTATAAATGTCCGGCAGGCGTATGGACGATTGGCTATGGGCATACCGAAGGAGTTAAGGAAGGAGATACTCTTGCATCAACGGATGCGGCAAAGGAACTGCTCAGAAAAGACGTAGCAAAATATGCCGGCTACGTGAACAACTGTGTACAAAAAGGGCTGATACAATTTCCGCTTACGCAGAATCAGTTTGATGCACTGACTTCCTTTACCTACAATTGCGGCAACGGAAATCTGCAAAAGCTGGTATCCGGACGGGACGCTGCGACTGTTGCAGAAAAGCTGCTTTTATACAATAAAGGCGGCGGAAAGGTGCTGCCGGGGCTGGTAAGGCGCAGGGAAGAAGAGCGTGCACTGTTTATGAGCTAAGGAGGAAACTGCAAAATGGCTGACGAACCTATGAGGCAGAAGGAGTCCGCAAAGCATGCGGGCGAAAACAACCGGAAGGGCTATCGGGACAGTGACTTTATCCTTTTAGATGACCTTGTGTACGCACCGCTGTACGCACTTGCAAATTCAAACCGGCAGCTTCGGGCGCAGGTTGTGGAAGCAATTCGGAGTATGGGCGTTACCAAACAGAATGGACAGGAGGAGACGGTTCATCTGAGCAATATCAACATAGCCTATGATAAAGTGCGGCCGGAGGCGGAGGAAGGCTGCAGCGTGGACAATATGCAGCTACAAGTACCGCTTCTGTCTATCATTCCCATCACCAATCTGAATGTGGAAAAAGCAGAGATAGATTTTTCTACGGAAATACAGGTAGTAAATGAACAGGATGGAAAATACCAAATCAATGCCCGCATCTGTTCGCCGGAACAGCGGGAGAGCGATTTTCTGCCGAGGGTTTCCTATAAAATGAAGGTAGGCTCCATTCCTGCAACAGAGGGTGTTATGCGGATTACAGATATTTTAAGTGCCAATCAGGTAGCGAAGCAGTTGGATACGACGCCCGTTGCGGTGGACGGCAACTTAGGTTCTGAGGACCAGAAAAATATAAAGCAGGAGGTTGGAAAGCTGAAAGCTAAGGTGAAGAAGCTGAGACAGCTATACCAGAAGATTTCAGATATGATTGCGGAGCAGGAAAGGCTGCAGCAGATAAGTCAGGATGCATTTGCAGAGATGACACATGAATTTGACAAAGACAAATACCTGATGGCGCAATCGAATATTACCAACCGTATTATGGAGTATCAGGAAAAAATCATGAATCGGGAAATTGAATTCGGACTGGAAAAGGATTATGAATAAGCCATTCGGAAAAAAGAAAGCGGATGCAAAGAGGCAGCAGGAGATTGACTACATAAAAGCGTATTTACCAAAGCTTTTGGAAAATGTAAATATAAAGCTAATCTGCGATATGGATGCGGAAGCCTTTTTGCAGGAAAATCTGCTTTGGGCAGAAGAAATTACGATAGAAAGCATTGTTTACCGGGAGCGCAAGCAATTTTTCCTAAAGCGGTTTTTTTCTTCTCTTTTTCGGATATTTCACAGAGTCAGAATCAATGATTAACCGGAGAAAGGAAGGTTTTATGGGAGTAGCAGAACAATTTGCGGGTCTGGATATGGGACAGTTAATCGGCGGACCTTTATCAGCGGCAGCAGACGCCAGCTTAGCGCTGGCAAATTCTACAGCAAGTTTTATCAATAATGTCGGCTTTAAAAGAAACGGTGAATTACAGACCGTTGCATTTAAATACCAGAAGCGCAGTGTCAACGAGGATGGGACAAGCAATCTGGACGAAATGAAGGTGGATATGCCCCTGCTTGCTATCGTGCCGATTCCAAACCTGCAGGTAGACGAGGTAAATATCCTCTTTGATATGGAGGTAAAGGAAAGCATAAAAGAAGAAAGCTCTATGGACGGAACCTTGAGCGGAAGCGCAACCTTGAATCTGGGGTTGTTTAAGGTAAGCGTCAGCGGCAGTGTCAGCGCACACAGCAGCAATACCAGAAGCTCTGACAACTCAGCAAAATATCATGTTGACGTCAGGGCGACCAACCATGGTACGCCGGAAGGTCTGGCAAGAGTGCTGGATATGATGGCAGCTAATATCTCGCCTTCCCTCGTCGGCTCAACCATTCAGGATGGAAATGGACAAAGTCTGACAGAAAGTGCAAGACTGAAGGCAGAAAGGCTAAAGAGCCTGCGGCAGGAAATCAGCCGGATTGAAAATCGGTTAAATGCGGCAAGAACCGGACTGGATAATAATATCGGGCAGCTTAAGCGGCTGGCTTCTTCCCAGCAAAATGCTTATCAGGCGGTTATGGTGAGGGAAATGAACAGACTGGAAAAGGATACAAGCACGGAAGCGGAAGAACGGGACGAAACGGCAATTCAGTATGGGCAGGTTATGGATGAAGTAAACCTGTCATGGAACAATCTGCAGAACAATGCGCCCGAACTGATTAAGATGATTGCCGACAGCGGCCAGACAAGCGACGGCGTATCCGAAATCTTTGCATTGAAGGCGCTTAGTGAAATGGAAGCTGTAGAATACAATGAAAATGAAAGCGGTTATAAAGGTCTTAAGATAGCCCAGAACAATGCACTGG
Source organism: uncultured Lachnospiraceae bacterium (assembly GCA_947177465.1). Classification (GTDB taxonomy): domain Bacteria; phylum Bacillota; class Clostridia; order Lachnospirales; family Lachnospiraceae; genus Acetatifactor. The sequence continues at coordinate 5,450 of CAMWUP010000026.1, read as the reverse complement.
AGGCACAGAAGAAGGTCAGCCGGATTGAAGAAGAGCTGTTTAACAAAAAAGCGGAATACAGCGATGCGATTGCAGGGAGATTGGCATTGACCGAATAAAAAGCGGAATTGCCATAAAGAGGGAGAGACCGATGAACGAAAGAGAAAAGACAGTTTTATCGGATATTTGTTATATAAAGCTGGTTCCCGTCGGAAGCGTAAATCCCAATAACCCCCTTTCGGACCAGTCGCGGGCAGAGCAGGTCAATCTGCTGAACAAGTGCTTAAACGACTATCCGAAGGGGGTTATCATAGGAAAAGACATTACGGTCGGGCGTTATATGCTGGGAGAGCATGAACTGACGATGGAAAGGACGACCTATCATGTGGGATTTACAAGAAAACCTTCATGGGAAAATTGAAAGCATGCGCAAGAATGGAGATTATTATGGAAATCGGAATAGAGAGAAACAAAAGTACGTTAGAAATAAAGCTGACAGACAGGCTCGACACCGTTACATCGCCACAGCTTGAGGAAAAGCTGAAAGAAGAATTAGAGGGCGTTACAAATTTACAGCTTGATCTTGCAGAATTGGAGTATATTTCTTCAGCGGGTCTCAGAGTGCTTCTGACCGCATCGAAAAGAATGAAGAAACAGGGTAAAATGGAAATTCGCAATGTCAATGAAGAGGTCATGGAGGTATTCACAATTACCGGATTTGCAGATATATTGACAATCTTATAAAGCTGACATAGGGATAAGGCTGAAAGAAAATCTTTCAACCTTGGTTTGAGGGTCAAATGGAGAGAGAAAAAAAGCAAAATAAGCAGGGGGACAAGGGCTTTTTTATGATAATGGCATGTATCGGTATCTTTGCGACAGGCGCGGCAGGTATGCATTATATCAAAACTGCCGGAGAAAAGCCGTATGAATCCGAAAACACATGCTTTTTATTGGAAGAAACGTCGGAATACATACTTTATATCGGTCTGAATGATAAGGACGAATACCGTCAGCTTATTTCCACGGAAGAGGCAAAAGCAATTGTAGATGCCATATGTATACAATATGTGGATGGGTATACGGTCATGGAAGCAAAGGGCGCATGGGCGGACGAAAAAAATATTCTGACGCAGGAAAATACGCTAGTGTACTATTTCAGGGATGCGGATGAAGAGTCCTTAAGGGAAATTATGAATGAGGTAATCAAAGTGTTGAATCAGAATACCATTTTACTGGAAAAACAGACCGCAGGCTATATGTATTACGACGGGGAAGGGGAGGCAGTATATGACGAAAACGGAAAATAATATTCTCTTGATTTCCATTACGCTTTGTTGGGCGTCTTCGTATATATTTATTAAAAATCTGCCGCAAGACTTCTCTTCCTATGCATATCTGACGCTTACCTGCGGTATTGCGGCACTGCTTATGGCGTTGATTTTCGGAAAGCAGCTTCGGAAGCTTAGAAAGAGCACATGGATAAAAGGCGGTATTCTTTCTGTTATCCTGAGTGTCAATCTACTTACGGAGAAAAAGGGAATTTCTCTTTTGGCGCCGTCGAATGCAAGCTTTCTGGCTGCGCTGACCATTATTATCGTGCCGCTTTTTATGTTGTTTTTTAAGCAGAAGCCAAGTAAAAATTTTATGCTGGGAGCATGTATTATCGTGTTGGGACTATGTATCAGTACAGGCTTTACGATAAGCGGCTTTTACAGTACAGGCTCTTTCTATATGCTGGCAAGCTGTATCGGCTCTGCAGTCTATACCATTGCGGTGGACAGATATGTCAAGGAGGAGGAGCCGCTTCTTATCTGTATTGTGCAGATGATTTTCAGCACCATAATCGGATTTTTTTTCTGGTATATGGAGAATCCCAAAACCTTTACAGGCATTGTTTATACAAGAGAACTGCTTTCTAATATCTTCATCCTTGCTTTTTTTGCCAAGGCATACGCTTACATTGTGCTTATGTTTTCCCAAAAATATACGGATGCCGTCAGTGTGACGGTAATTGCCGCCACAGAGCCGGTAATTACGCTTGGCTTGTCCGTGCTTCTTCCGGCGTCCTATGGGGGTGGACAGGGAGTATCTTCCTCTTCGGTTGTAGGAGCCGTTGTCATTGCGATTGGCGCGGTGGCGGCGGGACTGCATTTTCCAAAGAAGTGTGAAAAAAAATCTAAGGGGTGAAAGTAACTATGCAGATTGGCAAAGGAAAACAGTTTTTGATTACGCTGGCAGCGTTTTTAATATTGGGAATTTCGTTTAAAGTCATGGTGTTAGTTGAAGGGCTGACGGAAGTACGTCCGGTAAATGCTATTCCGCCGGTGGCAGGGTTGATATGCGGTCCGGTGGGAGCTGCTGCATGTGGCATCGGCAATCTGCTGGCGGATATGGCAGGTACCTTTTCAGCAAGCTCTGCAATAGGCGTTATCGGTAACTTTCTGGCAGCTTATCTACCCTACCGTCTCTGGTCTCTTTTTTCTGATGAGGAGCCAAATCTGCACAGCGGAAGAAATATCGCAAAATATTGTATGATTTCCGCAATCTGTGCAATGACGGTATCATGGATTTTGACATTCGGACTGTACATACTGCAAGGAGTCTGGATGGAACAGATTTATGTTTATGTATTTTTTAATAATGTGGGCTTTTCTGTCGGACTTGGTATGCCTCTCTTTATTATTCTGACATCGGATAGTATCAGGATAAAATGCTGCCGTTTTACCGAAAAAAATTATATTTTGGAACAGCCGGTTTTACGACAGGCAGTCTGTGTGGGATACGCAGGTTTTATGCTCTTGCTTTTTGCAGGCGTTGCCATCTGGCGTTTCAGTCCGGCGGAAGCGCCATGGCTGTTATCGGTATCTGCGGCGGCGGCCGCCTGTCTGATAGTGATGCTTGTTTAATGTTTGTGCTGTTGATTTGAGGGTCAAATGGACATACAGATGTGTCCGCCGGACCTATGGAGACAAAAATGTATGAAAAAAGTAAAAATAGTAGTTTTAACAGCTATGTTGTTTTTTTTAATTACGATACCATGCCGACAGATATTTAATCTGTCTGAGCTGACAGAGGTACGTCCGGCAAGCGCCTTTCCGCCGGCTTTCGGCATGTTGTTTGGCGTCTGGGGCGCGCTCGGATGTGCCATAGGAAATTTTGCGGCGGATATATTATCCGGTTATGCGATGGAAATTTGTATTCCGGGATTTCTGATACAGTTTATTTACGGCTATCTGCCATATATTTTGTGGTTTGGCGTACGAAAGAAAAGGGAAAAGTCCGTTATCCGTATGAAAAATGTGCGCCATGTCATGAAGTATATCGGCATTGTATTTGCGGATTCACTTTTGATGGCGGCAATGCTCGGTATGCTCCTTAAAATCACGGGAATGGGAAGCCTGCTTTCCCAATCTACCTTGCTTCTGTTCTTTAATAATCTGGTGTTCTGCCTGATACTCGGTATTCCGATTATCATTCTGGCAGATTTGGCAGCAGAGCAGGAAAAAGGGCGTGTGCTTACCCTGAACGTGCGCTTTGTCCTGATATTTTTACTGCTCAACGTTGTCTCGGCGGTATTGATGGGTGTGGCGTCCTATGGGGAAATGTATCATTATGTGGCGGATAAAATGGCGCTCTGGAATAGAATTTACATACGGGTTTCCGTGGATTTTTTTACGCTATGCGGCATTTCTGTCTGCTTTCTCTGGTATCTGGAAAGAAACATTACTGTACCGATTGAGAGGCTGGCGGAGCTTGCCGGAAATTATGCGGACAGAAAAAAGCTGAAAGGAGGAGAAACCGGAGACAGACCGGCAGAAGAAAGCGACGGCGAGGAGAAATTGGAAAACCGAGAGCTTGCGGCAGTATGTGACGAGCTTAGTTGCCTGCACGGGGAAACCGGACACCTTCCCGCGGCATTTAAAAAGATGATGCAGGATGTGGAGTATTATATCAGTGATATTACCCGCATTACAGCGGAAAAAGAGCGGATTCACGCGGAGCTTCAGGTAGCGTCCCAAATGCAGGCGGATATGCTGCCGGATTCTGGAAAAATACTGGCAGGCAGCAGAGAGTTTACCCTTTGTGCCAGGATGCTTCCGGCGAAAGAAATGGGCGGGGATTTTTATGATTATTTTATGGTCGATGAGGATAATCTCGCTTTTTTGGTGGCAGACGTCTCGGGGAAAGGCGTACCTGCCGCGCTGTTTATGGTGGTAGCGAAAACCCTGTTGAAAAACCGGACAAGAGGCGCTGCTTCCGCAGCGGAGGCGTTTACAGATGCCAACGAGGGTTTATGTCAGGACAATTACAATGATATGTTTGTGACGGCATGGATGGGTGTGCTGACCATATCGACGGGCAGACTGGTGTTTGTCAATGCGGGTCACACCAGACCGCTTATCCGGCAGAAAAACGGCTGCTATACTTATCTGACGGAGCGCAGCGGTTTTGTGCTGGCAGGCATGGAGAATATGCGGTACACCCAGCAGGAACTGTATTTAGAAGCAGGCGACGCACTCTTTTTGTATACGGATGGCGTGACGGAAGCAAACAACGCGGAACACGGGCTGTATGGGGAAGAACGCCTTGCAAAAGTATTAAACATAAAACCAAAGCTGCCGCCGCAGGAAACCTTAAACGCAGTCTGGGAAGATGTAATGTCCTATCAGGGAGATGCGGAACAATTCGACGACATTACCATGCTTGCATTTTATTACAAAGGCAACGGTTATCAAACGAAAACCGGAAAACCGAATATGGAGGATATACAGGAATGGAACCGCTTTGTAGATGAAATTCTGGCGGAAAAAAATTTCCCACAAAAGGAAGCGGCAAAAATACGGATTGCCGTGGACGAGATTTTTTCCAATATCTGCTACTACAGCAAAGCCCAAAGCCTCACCATAGGCTGCCTGGTCAATGAAGAAGCAGCGATGTTATATTTTGAGGATGACGGAATCCCCTACAATCCGCTGAACCGACCGGACCCCGATACAAGCGAGTCCGCAGAAAACCGCAAAGAAGGGGGACTGGGTATTTATCTGGTGAAGAAGCGTATGGATAGTCTGCGTTATGAATATGCGGAAGGGAAAAACCGCCTTACCATAATGAAAAATCGAAATGCAAGGAAGGATTAAGTGAGGAAAAGAATATGCATGATAAAATGTATGAAAAAGCAGAAGAAATTGTAGCAGTTATAAAAAATGAGACAGACTGGAACAAAATAGAAAAATATTTAAGACAACTGCAGGAACTGGCAGTATTGTCGCCTACTTTAGAACTTAGAAAAGAAAAGAGCGGAAAACACAGTCTTGCCGGACTTAATTTTACGGACGGAAAAAAATTGGCGGAAGTTTTGGAAAAGTACTGGGTAAATCAGGTAATGAAAGATAACTGTTGGTAACATGAATTGGAATATATAATAGAAAATGTGAAGATATGTACAGAATTTACCTTTCATTATGATG
>CAMWUP010000025.1 GCA_947177465.1 uncultured Lachnospiraceae bacterium | reverse complement strand
CTGCTGTAAGACAGGTTCTTTCGGCCCTCGGGATAGATACCAAATTGATCATGACATTGGCCCCCATGGTATCCTTTTTCAGCCTGCCCTCACGCTTCATATGATTGCCCACGATAGCCATAATCTGGTCCCCGTCAACAATTTTTCCGGTTTCGTCTACTGCAAGAAGTCTGTCGGCGTCTCCGTCGAACGCCAGACCAATATTTGCCTTTTCATACACCACTCTCGCCTGCAGCTCCTCCATGTGCGTGGACCCGCAGTTTGCATTGATGTTGGTACCGTCAGGATTGTTATGTATCGCTACTACCTCTGCGCCTAACTCCTTCAACGCCTCAACTGATGTGTAGTAAGAAGCGCCCTCCGCACAGTCTGCTACAATTTTCATCCCTTTTAGCTCTACCGCTACGGACTGGATGGCATGATTAATGTATTCCTCCTTTGCGTCCGTACGATACTTAATCTTTCCTACCCCTGAACCGGTCGGAAATTTTACACCCTGCATATTGCAGCGAATCAAGGCTTCTATCTCATCTTCCAGCTCGTCGGGAAGCTTATACCCGTTTCCGTTAAAAAATTTGATACCGTTAAACTCTACCGGATTGTGCGATGCGGAAATCACTACCCCCGCATCGACTTTATACTTCTTCGTGAGATATGCGATTGCCGGTGTCGGAATCACGCCTACATAGACGCAGTTGGCGCCCACTGAGCACGCTCCTGCCATCAAAGCATTTGCCAGCATATCTCCTGAAATTCTGGTATCACAGCCAACCATCATGGTCGGCTTGTGCTCCTTTTCCTTTGTGAGTACATATGCCCCCGCCTGCCCAAGCTGCATGGCAAGCAGCGGGGTCAGCTCTTCATTTGCAATCCCCCTGACGCCGTCAGTGCCAAATAAACGTCCCATTTATTCTGATTCCTCCAAGCTTGTTATGATAATTCTTACTCTGAGAGGCTGTACGATGGTAATCTCATCGTCAAAGGAAAACTCCACCACCGTCTCATAGGTTCCTTCTGCCAAATGCTCCATATTGCGCGCTTCCATAAAATCCGGAATATGGATAGTGCCATTGAGGGAAGCATCGTTAATGCCTTCGACCGTGGAACGCAGCCCTCTGACACTCAGCACATAGGGAGAAGCCGTATCTTCTAAATCCACCGTATATCCGTCAGGAACACCTGTTATTTTGATGCTGTCCGCAGCAATATTGATATTTCGTGTATATTCTCTTTCGATATGCACCGTCACCGCAGCCCTCCCGTTAAAGGAATCGTCCGCAAGTACGGTGTCGTCGGGCAGATAATCTGCTATATTCACATTGACTGTCAGATTATCTGTCAGATTGCTGATATCCAAATGTTCCTCCGGTATTACAATACTTCGCACACTCTCAAGCGCGGAAGCTGTGCCCGCAATCGTCACCTGCTCCGGCATACCCGCGACCTCTCCCGTAAACAGATATCCCGCCGCCGGTGTACCCGCCACAGAATAGCGAACCGGTACCGTCTTGGTCGCCAGTATCTTTACCCGCACCAGAACAGAATTTACATTGACGGACAGATTATCCATCGATATCTCCCTGCCGTCGGCATCATATAATATTACGTCTGCATTTGTGGAAATATCACTTGTTGAATCCGTTACATCAACCTTAACGACTGCACTGGCAATCCTTGACACCGCCGATGCCGGTCCTGTCACTTCAATCCGGTTCTGGTCAGGGGTAACACTGCTCACAATATGCCCTTCGGCTACCTCGCCTGTAGTCTGTACCTCCACCGCCAGACGCTTCATCTTTTTCTCTTCAATATTCAGCTTTAATATCTCATTGCTTCCTGTTATACTGATAATTTTGTCATTATAGCGCAGTGAATAAAATTCTATCTCCACTGTATTGGTCACTGTCAGCTTGCTGAAATCAGCTTCTGCAACAATATCGCTGGCGCTCAGTTCATCTCTTACCGTTTTGGGAGCGATAATAGTGACAGTCCTCACCGTATCCGTCCTGTCAAGAACCTCATACACCATATTCGCGTCAGTCAGCAGCTCCGTATTTGTCAGTCTTACCGGAATATTATAGTAACTTCTCTGATCCTCAGGGTCTTCTATATTCATGACCAGAAGCCAGAGCAATACCGCCGCTATCAGGGAAAAAAGCTTCAATGCCCAGTTATTAAACAATCTTTTAATTAGTTTTTTTCCTGTTTTCAACTTTGTCCGTCCGGCTCCTTCCCTTAAAGATTTTATAACCCTTCTTTGTATCTTCACTGCCGCCCGGCTGTGCAATTTTTAACATTTCTTTCAGGCCCTCGCTGTCAAGGTTGCGCTCCAGCCCCCCCTTGTAGGCCACACTGATTTTCCCTGTTTCCTCCGATACAATAACCGTGACTGCATCCGTCACCTCTGAAATCCCCAGTCCTGCTCTGTGACGGGTTCCCAGATTTTTATCCAGATTCAGGTTATCCGACAAGGGCAGATAACAGGTTGCCGATGCCACCCTGTTTCCACGCACAATAACAGCACCGTCATGTAACGGTGTGTTGTGCTCAAATATGTTGATTAGCAACTGGCTGGTTACCAGACCGTCCACATCGATACCGGTACGCTCAAAATCTCCCAGCGGAGACTTACATTCGATTACAATCAGGGCGCCCGTCTTAACCTTTCCCATTTCCACACACGCCTTGGCTATTTCATTGATGGTTCTGTCTGAGAAAGCGCCCTCCGCCCGCTTTGTCCCCGAAAACGGAAGCACATTGGAAATAATCTCCTTGTTTCCCAGCTCCTCCAATGCTTTCCGAAGCTCCGGCTGCATGACAATAATGAGCGCCGTAACTACATAACCCAGTATATTGCTGCCCAGCCAAAGTATCGTGTTCATGTGGAAGTATGCCGCGACCAGCCAAAAGACCAAAATGAATGCCAGACCCTTGAGCAATGCCCAGGCTCTGGTATTCTTAATCCAGATTAGGATGTGATAGATGAGAAACGAAATAATCAGAATCTCAATCATACTCGCAAAATCCATATCCGGTATACGCCTTATCATATTGTCTGTTAAATTTTGAAGCTGAAATCGCATATGGAGTTACCTGACCTTATGTCTCTTCAAATTCGTCTGCTGCAGAATCTCTGTCCTCTCTCCTGAAAGCGGCACGAGAAGCCGATGCTTTCCTCGATGCTGCCTGCCTGCCCGCTGCTTTTTGAGAATTTCTGCCGCCTCTGGAAGGCTGATGTGCCGCACTTCCAACACGGGAAGAGCGCCCGCCCTGTGCAGCATGCTCCTGCTGCGCCGAACGTCCAATCTGTGTATTAATCCGCTTTACCGTTTTTTCCGGAGCCGCCACTGTCATCTTCGGCACTGCTTTTACATAGTAATAATATTCATCGTCCTCAAACTGTACTTTTTCGGTTCTGGTATAATCCACATTAAACCTGAAAAACTGCAGCACTACGCACAGACCGAGTGAAACCAGTGAACCGAAAATTATGCCGACCACCGATACATTCGTGTCATACATCAAATCGCCTATCAGCAGAATCACAATATTCATAATGGTTCCCGCTATCATGGCAATCGTCCACGAGTGGTCAATAGACAGCCTTCTGATAATGTATACTAAAATTACAGTAAAGGCAAACGCCGCTACCATCACTATCATTTCCTTGTTGCTGATAATGCCGTCGATTACCATTCTCAGTCTGGCAGTTGCCTCGTTCGCATCCAATGCCTTGATGGAGGGTGCATTGAGCGACACAAAATGTACCAGATGGTAGGCTACCACGCCGCAGCCTATCGAGACGGCAGAAGCAGGCGCTCCCAAAAGCCCCATGGCAACCGGCATAACATAGGGAATCCGCAGCCCGAGAAGCAGGGGTATTATCAGCACCACCAGCGAATCCTTCGGCGAAAACCGGAAGAACAACAAAAACATAACCAAAAACATAGCAAATCCGACCACCGCCGCCTCTATCGCAAGAGAATACAGGTGCAGCAGTACAAACAATGCCGAAAACAAAATAATACAACCTGTCGGCAGAAAGGAACACATCAATGCTGCTATCAGCACAATTGCGATATTGTTGATACGCGCCATATAACCGAGCTGTTTGTTTATGTTCAAAAGCACCACCAGCGCCAGCAGAAATTTGAGCACCGGCACAATAAACACTTCGTTTTTACTGTAAAATCTTCTGATTAGTTCTTTTATTTCCAGTAAGTTTCTCATAATAGACCTTTCAACTAATTTTTGTTTTTATCGTACAGGGAAGCCAGCTTCTTCAGATTGTTATAATAGTTCTTTAAGCTTTTTTTTGCCTTGCTGTACCGATAGGCATAGACAATATAAGTCACTACCGCAAACCCCGCCACGGTTATACCGTAAAACTTCAGGACGCCCTTTGCGAATTCAAACAAATCCATCTTATAAATCTCTGCCATAAAAACTTCAAAATCATATAGAATATACAGTCCGAACATGATAAAAAATGCAATTGTTGCATAAATAACAGACTTGACAACCTGCATCCCAATATAATCGCTGCGGAAGTAACTCCCGATAGCGGCATTTTTCTTTCCCTCACCGGACTCATATGATGCAAGCTTCGTCATCAATATGATTCTCTCTTCATTTAACATGCTTTATGCCTTTCGCCTCTTAATGATTTAAGAACCGCATCTTGTCGCCGCCCTTTTCCTTCTTGGGCTCTTCTACCGGTTCCGGTTTTGCAGTATGAATTGCATCATTCAACCCCTTTGTAAGGTCTCTGCGGCATTTTTCGCAAAAGCGACCGCTGGCAATAGGCGCCCCGCAGGTCTCACACTGCAGAATCATGCCTGACTCTGCAGTCAGTTCCAGACGCTCCTCCTTGAGCCACTGGCGAATCTGTCCGATTTCAACCTCACATTCCTCGGCAACCCTGTTTACCGTCATGCCCGGATTCTTCCTGACGAATTCCTTTACCCTCTGGAAATCCTCCTCCTCACGGTCACGGCACACGGGACAAATCCGCTGTCCTGATACATAGTTATATAGCCTTCCACATTTCCTGCAATTTCGAACATTCATAGTAGCCTCCATTCTTGCTGCACCCCAAAATCGGAACACTGCACAAATTTATCCTCTGCCTCCCACGGAAAGAGTGGCGAAATAAATCTTCTTCACCCCCGACTGCAGGAATACTTCCGCAAGTGCCTCAATCGTGCTGCCGGTTGTGTAAATATCATCAATAATTATAATCGTATCTAATTTTACATCATTTTCAATCATTTTGAAAGCCCTTTTCAAATTATTTTGTCTTTCCTTCGCATTTAATTCTTTTTGGGGAAGTGTATCCCTTACCCTGACTGCCAAATGCGCATATACGGGTATTCCCAGCTCCTCACCCATGACCTCTGCAAGGAGCTGCGCCTGATTATACCCCCGCCTGCCAAACCGTTTTCTGCTTAAAGGCACCGGTACCAGGGCATCCGGCGATGCTTTTCTGATAAAAACCGCCAGCTTTTCCGCCATTTCTCTCCCGAAAAATACGGCATATTCGCGCCGCCCTCCATATTTAAACCGATATATGGACTCCGCCGCGCTTTCATACTCATACAACGCCCTTCCCCTGATGTACCTATGGCTTCTGCCATCACAGTCTGTGCAGTACAGATTCTTTTCCTCAGACAGAGGTTTGCCGCAGGAAAGGCAGAATGGCTCCTCAACCACTTTCAGCCTGTTCCTGCAGCCCTGACAAATTCGTCCGTCCCTCCGCCTCACCACTTCGTCACAGACCGGACACCTTACCGGAAACAAGAGGGAAACTGCCTCTTTTACTACTACATAATTCTTTTTCATTGTACACGCTTTCCGCACGCACAGCCCTCTTTACCATATCCTTTTACGGCTTTATGCCGTAAGCTCCTGTATCCTCTCTGCAAGCGCCGTATAACGCCGGTTTACCTCGGCATTGCGTATCATGGCGCCCACTGTCTCGCTGCTGCCCAAAATCGTCACGCAGGATTTGGCGCGGGTTACGCCGGTGTAAAGCAGATTTCTGTTAAACAGCATACGCGGTCCGCCGAGAAGCGGCATAATCACTGCCGCATACTCGCTTCCCTGCGCTTTGTGTATTGTGATGGCATATGCCAGTTCCAGCTCCTCAATCTGGGCAAAAGGATAAATCACCCTTCTGTGCTCGTCATATTCCACCACCATATTGCCCGCATATTCATTAATTGTTAAAATTCTTCCCATATCCCCGTTAAAAATACCAAGTCCCTTATCGATGGCAATTCCGTATTTACTGACAATCTCCCATTCCAAATCATAGTTATTCTTTACCTGCATCACCTTGTCGCCTTCCCGAAAGACAATGCTGCCAAAAATATGCTCTTTCTTTTCCGGTGCAGGCGGATTGATATATCGCTGCAGAATCTGGTTCAATGTTTCCACCCCCAGACTACCCTTGCGCATGGGCGTCAGCACCTGTATCTCAAAGGCATCCGTCCCCACATATTTGGGAAGCTTTTCTGTGATGAGTTGTACCATATGCTTATATATCACATTTACGTTGTTTCTTTCCAGAAAGAAGAAATCCCGACTCTTGTTGTCCAGCTTTACCGGCTCGCCGCTGTTTATTCTGTGTGCGTTTGTAATAATATCGCTCTCCTGCGCCTGACGGAATATTTTCTTCAACACTACGGTAGGAAATGCATTTGCCGACATAATATCCCGAAGAACCTGTCCCGGCCCCACAGAGGGAAGCTGGTCCACATCCCCCACAAGTATCAGTCTCGTGCCGGGCATAACAGCTTTCAGGAGCGCCTGCAGCAGATTGATATCAACCATGGACATTTCATCTATAATAATAACGTCTGCTTCCAGCGGATTGGATTCGTTGCGCTCAAAACGGACGCTCCGCCCGCCCGCCTCCGCAGGCGCGCCGTTCAGCTCCAGCATGCGGTGTATCGTTCTGGCCTCGTAGCCCGTCGCCTCCGTCATCCGTTTTGCAGCACGTCCCGTTGGCGCAGCAAGAAAAATATCCAGCCGCTCCGCTTCAAAGTAGTGGATTATGGTATTGATTGTCGTGGTTTTTCCCGTTCCGGGTCCGCCCGACAAAATAAACAGCCCGTTTTTGATACATTCCGTCACTGCTTTTTCCTGCAATTCTTCCAGCTCCAGCCCTTCCGCTGCCGTAATCTCCCCAATTCTCTTTTTTATCTGTGCCTCCTGTGCCGGCAAAAATCCGCCCTCCCCTTCCATGGGGAGATTAAGCTGCGCCAGCATACGGGCGCAATTCAATTCGGCATAATAATAGGAAGAGGCAAATACCCTGATTTCACCGTCCTCCCCCGCCTTCTTCAGCACAAGCTTTTTATCCATAGCCATATTGCCAAGCTGCGGCTCAATATACTGTTTCTCCACAGAAAGCAGTTCTTCCGCCCTGTCAAGCAGAATCGCAGACGGCAAAAATAAATGTCCCTCCTGCACAGCCTGTAACAGAACATACAGAATACCACTGCGAATCCGGTAGTCAGAATCTGTATGAATCCCTATTTTTGCCGCAATTTCATCTGCAATTTTAAAGCCGATACCCTCTATATCCTCTGCCAGCCTGTAAGGATTTTCCCGAAGCACGCCATAGAGCGCATTCTCATATGTATTATATATTTTCACCGCAAGCGCATTGGATATACCAAATTGCTGCAAATAGATGAAGGCTTCGCGCATATCGCGCTTTTCTTCCATCTGCGCGGAAATTTCCTGTGCGATGCGTTCACTGATTCCCCTTACCTCCACCAGACGCTCCGGCTCCTCTTCTATCACGCGAAAGGTATCCGCTCCAAACTGACGCACAATCCTCTTCGCCAGAGCCGTGCCGACGCCTTTGATTGCACCTGACGCCAGATAACGCTCCATGCCCGCCGCGTCCTTTGGTAAAACCGTCCTGTATACCGCCGCCTTAAACTGCGTTCCGTAAACAGGATGCTCCGTGTACTCCCCCTCAGCCTGAATGGTGTCTCCCTGACTGACGCCTTTAAGCATACCTACCAAAACACAGTCTCCACTGTCTGTCGTGAGTTCCAGCACCGTATAGCCGTTGTCCGGGTTTTGAAATATGATATGGTCTACAAACCCTTCAATTGTCTCCATATACTTCCTCTCCACGCATGTATACAAGCGAAAAAAGACTGCCTCACAAGCAGTCTTTTACTTCGATTCCATCCTTTGGATTGTTGCCTTATAAATCATAGTTCCGTTTCATCTGCTCAAACAGCATCTGCGCAAGTCCCAGACTGTTCTGCTCTGTTGATGTGCTGGCAATTTCCTGTACCATATTGTCTTTATAATAGTCCATCAGATTACTTGCATAGCTGGAAGTCGTATCTGATTCCGGAATGGTCTTCATCATTTCCTTGAACATCTGCTCTAAGAAATATGCCTCAAACTGCTTACAGGCATCCATTAACTCCGCATCCGTTGCCTTGGCATAATCCGTTTTAAGCTGTCCTTCTAATTTGGAACCCGACTGTGCAGCCTGTGCTGCATACATATCTGCATATGTACCTGAAAGATTACCGAGATTACCGATATCCATACCTGCCTCCTGTCCGCCGCTATATGCCCATAACGGTCACTTTATAATTAACCACGCAGATTGTTTGCCTGCTGCAGCATTTCATCCGAAGCAATAATTGCCTTGGAATTGATTTCATATGCCCTCTGCGCTACAATCATGTTTACCATTTCATCTACAATCTGTACATTGGAGCCCTCAAGGAAGTTCTGCAGCACAGAGCTCTTCTCCACAGTCGTGCTGGTCGCCTCGTTAATCGGCTGACCGCTTGCTGCAGACTGCTGGTATAAGCTGCTGTCTTTCCTCTCCAAACCTGCTGGGTTGGTAAACTGGTAGAGACCAATGGTAATACCCAAAGACTGCGGATTGTTCTTATCATCGGGATAGCAGACCGTACCGTCCGCCGTAACCGATACCTGTGATGCATCATACTGGCTGCCGAGTATAATCGGCCTGTTCTGGGTATCGAGCACCGGATTACCCTCGCTGTCCGCTAACATGGTGCCGTTGGTTGCAATTGTCCACTGAAAATTACCGTTGCGGGTATAGTAGGTATTGCCATCCTCACCGCGGACTGCAAAAAATCCTTTTCCGCTGATGGCAAATGCCGTATTGCTGTCATTGGACTGCATGGGACCATTGGTGAACAGGGTATTGATTGCCGCATTCCTGACGCCGAGTCCTACCTGCGCACCGGAGGGCTTTCTTTCTCCGTTTGCAGAAGTTGTCCTTGTCTGCAGATTTTGATACAACAGGGACTTGAACTCATTTACCTGCGCCTTATATCCCGTCGTGTTTACATTAGAAAGGTTATTGGCAATGGTATCTACATTCGTCTGCTGTCCTATCATACCGGTTGCCGCTGTCCATAAGCTACGTACCATAATACTATGCCTCCTATAATCTGCCTAAGTCATTGACCGTCGTATCCAACGTTCTGTCATAGGTCTGTATAATCTTCTGATTGCTCTCGTATTGTCTGGTGATGCTAATCATGTTTACCATCTCCGAAACAATCTGCACATTCGCCATCTCTAATATACCGGACTGCACCTGCGCCGAAGAGTTGGTCATTCTCGCCCCCTCTATCGGTTGGAAATAAGTCTCTCCATAACGCTCCAGATAGTCGTAATCTTCAAAATCAACCACCTGTATCTGCGCCACACGGTTACCGTTCTGGTTGATGGTTCCATCCTCCCAGATATCCGCATCCATGAGCGGATTAAGCTGAATCCTTCTGTTGTTGACATCCAGCACGTAATCGCCGTCACTGTTTACCAGAAATCCTTCATTGGTCAGTGTAAAATTACCCGCACGGGTATATTTGGTAGAGGTCTCACCTGCCTTGTTGGTAAACTCAAGAGCAAAGAAGCCATCGCCCGAAAGCGCCAAATCAAAGGTATTGTCCGTAATTCGGAAGGAACCCTGCGTATAGTCGATGTAATTCTCACCAACCTTGACGCCCGGTCTGTTAAACCCGATTGCCTGTTCATTTCTAATCCCAACCGATGCATCCTTCAGTTTTTTTGCCAGCACAGCACTGAAAGCCTGACTTGTTGTGCCTTCCTTCTTAAATCCCACCGTTGACACATTGGCAAGATTATTTGTCATGACGTCCATACGGTTCTGCTCATTTCTCAGACCTGTATGTGCGGTATACAATCCCTTAACCATAACTTCTGTTTCCTCTCCGGCGCAATCGCGCCATCTAGTCTTCTTTATAGCCTGCCAAAAACTCTACATATTTTCCGGTTCCAATCGCCACTGCGGTCATCGGGTCCTCTGCCGTCATGGTATTGATTCCGGTTTTGTCGGAAATCAAGTCCTCCAGTCCGCGCAGCAGGCTACCGCCGCCGGTCAATACAATCCCTCTGTCGGCAATATCCGCCGCAAGCTCCGGCGGGGTTTTCTCTAACACACTGTGAATGGTTTCCACAATCTGCGCCGTGGTCTCCTTAAGCGCTTCCTCCGTCTCTTCGGAGGAAACCCTGACTGTCTTCGGCAGACCCGTTACCAGATTACGCCCTCTGACATCCATATAGTCAACCTCTGCACGCTTGAAAGCAGAGCCTATCTTTATCTTCAAATCCTCTGCTGTTCTTTCACCAATCAGCAGATTATGTTTTTTACGCATATAACGCACAATTGCTTCGTCAAAATCGTCTCCCGCAATCTTGATGGAAGCGCTGACCACGGTACCGCCAAGAGAAATCACCGCAATATCCGAAGTACCGCCGCCAATATCCACAATCATATTGCCGCAGGGTTTAGAAATATCAATTCCTGCGCCAATCGCTGCCGCAATGGGCTCTTCTATGATAGATACCTCTCTTGCGCCTGCCTGATAAGTTGCATCCTCTACCGCTTTCTTCTCCACCTCGGTTACGCCGCTGGGTACACAGACTGCAATACGGGGCTTGCGGAAGGTTCTTCTCCCCAGCGCCTTTTGAATAAAATACTTCATCATCTTCTCAGTGACAGTGTAATCGGAAATAACGCCTTGACGCAGCGGTCTTACTGCAATAATATTGCCGGGTGTTCTTCCCAGCATAAGACGTGCATCCTCACCGATTGCTTTTATCTTATTGGTATCTCTATCAAAAGCTACAACAGAGGGCTCCTTCAGCACGACTCCCTTGCCTCTGATGTAAACCAGTATGCTGGCTGTTCCCAAGTCAATTCCAATATCTGTATACTGCATAACGTACCCCTTTCATGGCAGCGCACTCCGCTAAATTGCCGCTTCAAACAAACCTATTCTTGAACATTCGAGGTTATTATAACCTAAATCGCTCCATTTTCATAGGGGTTTATTAAAATTTTAGCAAATTAAATCAGGATGCAGAAAACAAACGGTTCCTTCCGTTCTTTTCTGCATCCATGCTTGATATTATTATCATCGGCATACCGCCGTCAAAACTTTAGAGATTCTTTTCATTTTTTATACAGCATTTTCTTAATATACTGTCCTGTATACGAGTCGGGATTTTCTGCCACCTCCTCCGGCGTTCCCTTTGCGATGACGGTTCCTCCGCCGTCTCCGCCCTCAGGACCGATATCTATAATATGGTCCGCAGTCTTAATGACATCCAGATTGTGCTCAATCACCACCACAGTGTTGCCGCCCTCCGTCAGTCTCTGTAGTATTTCTATCAGTTTATGCACATCGGCAAAATGCAGCCCCGTGGTCGGCTCATCCAGAATATATATGGTCTTTCCCGTGCTCCGTTTACTCAGTTCGGTCGCAAGCTTGATTCGCTGCGCCTCTCCTCCTGAAAGCTCCGTGGAGGGCTGCCCCAGCTTGACATAGGAAAGCCCCACATCATGCAGCGTCTCTATCTTACGCCGTATGGACGGCAGATTTTCAAAGAAGGGAACCGCTTCCTCCACTGTCATATCCAGAACGTCATAGATACTCTTTCCTTTATATTTTACATCCAGCGTCTCTCTGTTGTAGCGCCTGCCGCCGCATACCTCGCAGGGCACATATACGTCGGGCAGAAAATGCATTTCTATTTTAATAATGCCGTCGCCGCTGCATGCCTCGCAGCGCCCGCCCTTCACGTTAAAGCTGAACCTTCCTTTTTTGTAGCCCTTTGCCTTTGCGTCCGCCGTGGAAGCAAACAAATCCCTGATTTGGTCAAACACGCCGGTATAGGTTGCCGGATTGGAACGGGGCGTCCGCCCAATCGGAGACTGGTCTATATTAATTACCTTGTCAAGCTGCTCGATGCCCTGAATCCCCTTGTGCTTACCCGGAATAGTTCGCGCGCGATTCAGGCTTTTTGCCAAATGCTTGTACAAAATCTCATTGACCAAAGAGCTTTTGCCAGAACCTGACACACCTGTCACAACCGTCATGACACCAAGCGGAAAGGTAACGTCTATATTTTTCAGGTTATTTTCCCGCGCCCCCTGCACAATCAGACTGCCCGTGGCTTTCTTCCTTGTTTTCGGCACAGGTATTTTCTTTATTCCGCTCAAATACTGCCCCGTCACAGACTCCGGTGTCTTCATGATTTCTTCGGCAGTACCACACGCTACCACTTCTCCTCCGTGGGAGCCTGCACCCGGACCGATATCCACAATATAATCTGCCGCCAGCATGGTATCCTCGTCGTGTTCCACTACAATCAGCGTATTTCCCAGATTCTTCAGATTCCTTAAGGCGTTCAAAAGCTTGTCATTGTCCCGCTGATGCAGTCCGATACTCGGCTCGTCCAGAATATAGCATACGCCGACCAGCCCTGAACCGATTTGTGTGGCAAGGCGGATTCGCTGCGCTTCGCCGCCGGAAAGCGTAGCAGTCGCCCTTGCCAGTGACAGATAACTTAATCCGACATTCACCAGAAAACCGACCCTTGCCCTGATTTCTTTCAGAATCTGCTTTCCAATCAGTTCCTGCTGTACCGTCAGCTTCATTTCGCATAAAAATTCCTGCAGCTTCTCTATGGACATGGAAGTAATTTCGTGAATATTTCTGTCACAGACCGTAACTGCCAGCGATTCTTTTTTCAGGCGCATGCCGCCGCAGAGCTTGCAGGGTGTAATCCGCATGAAGGTTTCATATTCCTGCTTCATAATATCAGAAGCCGTCTCCCGATATTTGCGTTCCACATTTTTAATCAGCCCTTCAAACGCCACCGGATAGACGCCTTTACCGCGCTGTCCTTCGTAATAAACCTCAACCTTTTTGCCTTCGGTACCGTGCAGCAGCACATATTTCACTTTATCAGAATATTGCGC
>CAMWUP010000024.1 GCA_947177465.1 uncultured Lachnospiraceae bacterium | reverse complement strand
ATAATATATTGTCAAAATCCAGTTTTCTATACGATGAACCTAATTTCCTGCTGCAACGAGAAGTCAGCGAAGTCGGAAGCTACTTTTCGATTATCAAAGCAATTGCTGCCGGAAATCAGAAGCTTTCCAAAATAGCGACTACTCTTGAACTAAAGCAGACAGGGCTTACCAAATATTTAAAAACCTTGATTAACCTTGATATTTTAGAAAGGGAGGTTCCCGTCACAGAAGACAATCCGGAAAACCGTAAAAAGGGGTTATACAAAATCAAAGATAATTTTATCGTGTTTTGGTTTAAGTTTGTTCATGGATTTTCTGACGAACTGACAGAATTGTCAAAAACAAGAAAAGATTTGATTCTAATGTCCTGAGTTGTCAATATCACACTTATTAAAAACGTAACACAAAATGTAAAAACAGCGGATTCCCTTATTTAAAGGAAATCCGCTGTCCTCTGCTATGCTTTAGAGCAGCTAGCGGGAATCGAACCCGTCTCTCCAGCTTGGGAAGCTAGCATTCTACCGATGAACTATAGCTGCGTATCTGAAAAGTATTATACTACACCCTTCAGAAAAAAGCCATAGTTAATCTGCAATTTTTTTCGCAAGCTCCCGCAGCTCTTTTTCCACCCGCTCGTCCACAGTGGAGCGAATCGAAACCACAGGCTCTAAAATATGAATCTCTTTCATCTCCTCTAAAAGCTTACGCATACCTTTTGCCGCCATAGGCGCCCAGGAACCGTTTTCCACCAGCGCGACTGTCCTTTTCTGGAAGCCCTTTGCCTTCAAATGATGCAGGAAGTCCTCCATACAGGGGAAAATACCGCCGTCGTAGGTTGCACAGAAAAGCGCCATTCTGTCATACCGGAACGCATCTGCAATCACTTCCGCCATATCCTTTCTCGCAAGGTCAGCCGTGACTACCGTTACAGCTCCGTTTTCCCGCAGCATATCGGCAAACCTTGCCGCCGCCTGTGCCGTATTGCCGTGAATGGAGGCGAAAGCAACCAGCACTCCCGTATCCTCCGCGCGGTAACTGCTCCATGTATCGTATTTTTCAATATAATAGGAAAGGTTTTCCTTTAAAACCGGACCATGCAGCGGGCAAATCATCTGAATATCCAACGCTGCCGCCTTCTTTAAAAGCGCCTGCACCATCGCGCCGTATTTGCCCACAATATTGAGATAATAGCGCCTTGCCTCGTCAGTCCAGTCCTCTTCTGTGTCCAGCGCGCCAAACTTGCCGAAGCCGTCTGCGGAAAACAGCACTTTCTCCGTCTGCTCATACGTCACCATAACCTCCGGCCAGTGTACCATAGGTGCCATAAAAAACTGCAGCGTATGCTGCCCCAGACACAAGGTTTCTCCCTCGGAAACCACCACCTTCTTGTCCTCTATATCCAGCAAAAAAAACTGCGGCAGCATGGAAAAGGTCTTGGCATTTCCCACAAGCTTCATCTCAGGGTATGCAGAAACAATCGCCGCAATACTGCCGGCATGGTCCGGCTCAAGATGAGAAATCACAAGATAATCCGGCGCACTTCCCGCCAGCTCTTCCTTCACACGCAAAAGCCATTCATCCGTCTTTCTTGCATCAACCGTATCCATCAGCGCTATCTTTTCATCCATAATCAGATAGGAATTGTAAGACACGCCGTTTGGCACAATATATTGTGATTCAAACAAATCGATTTCCCTGTCGTTTACCCCTACATAGCGAATATCCTTTGTAACCTCTGTCCTGCTCATAAGTCTGTCTTCCTCTCTTCCTTTATTTTTACATTATTCTGTGACAATGCCCAGCATGTTAAGCCCCTGCAGAATATTTTCCTCCTGCAAGGCGCCCACGCCATATGCCGTAAGCTTTCCTTCGGCATCGATAAAATAGGTGGCAGGTATGGAACTTACATAATAGGCATATGCCGCCTCCTGCTTTGTATCAAAGTAGACAGGAAAAGTATATTCCGCCTGCTGTACATAGTCAAGAGCTGTCTCTACAGTTTCCCGACTGCCATCCGTCAAATTCACCATCATAAAAACCACTTCTTCTCCATACGTATCGTACATGGTCTGAAAAAACGGCATCTCGCTTTTACAGGGTCCGCACCAGCTTGCCCAGAAATTCAGGACAACAGGCTTGCCCTCAAAGTCCGAAAGCTTCACCTCTTCCTCCGCCCCATTCACCACGGTAAAGTCAGGGGCTTTTGCGCTATCGTCCGCTGTACTTCCGTCTGCTTCGCTGCTACTATCTTCTGCTCCCTGCTGCCCCTTGGTCTCGCTGCCGTCTTCCGCTTCCTGCTGCCCTTTGGTCTCGCTGCCGTTTTCCGCTTCCTGCTGTCCTTGGGTCTCCGACAAATCCTCCTCCTTGTCAACCTTTGTCAGCGCGTCAGGTCGGTACTTCTCCGCAAGCCCTTTATAGAGGAAAGCGCTTCCCCCTAAAAGCAGTGCAAAAACGATAATTCCAATCACTAATTTTCCATATTTTCTCATTTTTATACCCCTTCACGCTACGGCGCGCACTCAAATTAATAGTTGAATGTCCTATATCCGCTTTACCGGAACGTTATACCACGCCGCCCAGCATAGCAAGCAGTCTGCCGAACAGACCGGTCATCATACTGACGCCTACAACAATCAGAAAAATACCACAAATCCGGTTAATCCACAAGTAGTGTTTTTTAATAAACTGAAAAGTTTCCTTCAGTCTGTCCAAAAGAAGAGCGCTGGCTAAAAAAGGAATCCCAAGCCCCATAGAATACAGCAAAAGCATAAGAAGCCCCTCTGCCATAGTTCCCCGCTCGGACGCCATCATAAGCGCCGAGCCTAGAAACGCACCTACACAGGGCGTCCATCCAATCGAAAAAATCATACCAAACAAAAATGTGGAAGCTATATTTTCCGGCTTTATCTGCACATCCAGTTTTTTGGTCTTATTCAAAAATCCTATTTTCAAAATCCCACTGAAGTTAAGTCCGAAAATCACCACAATACCGCCTGTAACCAGATTCACCGCCGTTTTATACCGCTGCAGGAAGGCGCCCACCGTCCCTGCAAAAGCCCCCAGCGCCAAAAACACCACCGTGAAGCCCGCGATAAAAGCAAACGCGTTGCAAAGCGTCCGTTTCCTGTTATTTTCCCCTCCGGCAAAATAAGAAATATACACCGGCAGCATGGGCAGCAGACAAGGCGAAACAAATGTAATGATTCCCTCCAGAAACGCGATAAAATATTGCATGTCGTGTCAGGTTCCTTTCATTATTGTAAAATATTCTTCCCAAAGCCAATTTATACTTTAATGCTTATATTATAAACCGCCGGCTTTTCTTTTACAACATAGATATGCCATGCAAAAGACGCGCTTTTTTATCAAAACGCGTCTTTTACTGCTTATCCCAAATTTTCTTTTTCGTAATACTGCGCCTGTGCGTGCCGGAGCGCATAATATTTGCGCCCGTCCTGCTCTGCTACGCCTCCACTGCCCGAAAAGCTTCCTCCAAATCCTCAATAATATCGTCAATATTTTCCAATCCAATCGACAGACGAATTGTGTTAGGCCTGATGCCCTGGTCAGCAAGCTCCTCCTCATTCAACTGGGAATGGGTTGTAGAAGCCGGATGAATCACCAGAGACTTAGCGTCCGCCACATTGGCAAGCAGACTGAACAACTCCAGATTATCGATGAATTTTTTCGCTTTTTCCGCATCGCCCTTAATTTCAAAGGTAAAAATGGAACCTCCTCCATTAGGGAAATATTTTTTATAAAGCCTCTGCTGTTCTGCATCCGAAGATACCGAAGGATGATGCACCCTTTCCACCTGCGGATGCTTCTCAAGGTATTCCACTACCCTTAAAGCATTCTGCACATGCCTCTCCACCCGCAGCGACAGGGTTTCCAGCCCCTGCAAAAAGAAGAACGCATGGAACGGGGAAAGAGTCGCTCCCGTATCACGAAGCAGAATAGCGCGAATCTTTGTCACAAATGCCGCAGCACCCGCCGCCTTGGTAAAGCTTACGCCGTGATAGCTTTCATTCGGCTCTGTGAGGGAAGGAAACTTGCCGCTTGCCTCCCAGTCAAATTTGCCGCCGTCCACAATAACGCCGCCTATCGTCGTCCCATGACCGCCGATAAACTTTGTCGCAGAATGCACCACAATATCCGCGCCATACTCAATGGGACGCACCAGATAAGGCGTTGCAAAAGTATTGTCCACCACAAGGGGAATTTTGTGTGCATGGGCTATCGCTGCCATCCGCTCGATATCTACCACATCAGAGTTGGGATTTCCCAGCGTTTCAATGTGAATCGCCCTTGTATTTTCCTGAATTGCGCCTTCCACCTCATCATAATTGAAAGGGTCTACAAAAGTCGCCGTAATGCCATATTCCGGCAGCGTGTGCGCCAGCAGATTGTAGGTTCCGCCGTAAATGTTCTTTGCCGCCACAATATGCTCCCCGGCATGTGCAAGGTTCTGAAACGTATAAGCAATCGCCGCCGCACCGGAAGCCACCGCCAGCGCTGCCACGCCGCCCTCCAGCGCTGCAATCCTTTTCTCAAAGACGTCCTCCGTCGGGTTCGTCAGCCTGCCGTATATATTGCCCGCATCACTCAAATCAAACCTTGCCGCCGCGTGCTCACAATTTCGAAACACATAGGAAGAAGTCTGGTAAATCGGCACTGCCCTCGCATCCGTCACAGGGTCCGGCTGCTCCTGCCCCACATGAAGCTGCAAGGTTTCAAATTTTACATTTCTCTCCGCTAAAGTTTTTTTGCTCATCATTCTCCTCTTTTCCGCGCTGCCCTGTCAAAGTGTCCGGGGAAGCATATCCCCGACCGGCAGTCATCGCATATTTTTCTCTCATTGTTTTTATTATATCTCAGATGCCGGTATTTGTGATTGCCACAACTCCCTTATGACGGCTCCAACAGCTTTTTCAAAACCGCCGTCCCGTTTTTACAGGGTCCGCTGACCTCCTCCAACATATCATGGTAAAATGCCTGCGCCGGCTTCTGCCGCATGACAGCAATCTCATGGCCGCGCTCTGTATAAAACTTATCATACAGATTTTTCAGCTTATAATGATATTCCTGAAAGAACGAGGGAGGCTCCTCCCCGCTTCCATCCGCCACCGTGCCGTCAGGATTTATGGTATACAACGGTTCTCCCACCTGTGCCTTGTACATAATCGTTCGCGCAATTCCAACCGTGCCGGTTACGTCCAGCTTGTCCGCATCGAAAAGAATCTTTGCCTCTATGCTTTTGGGCGGTGCGTCCGAGCGGTATCTGTGCGTCAGGATACATTCCCTCACATGGGCTGCCTTCCCCTCGTCAAAGCCAACCGACAGAAGATAGGTATACGCTTTTTCACTCCCTACCCTCGCATGGCACAGCGCAGGATTGGCAAATTGCTCCTTCCGCCCGATATCGTGCAGCAGACATGCCGCAATCAGCACATCCAAATCCACGTCCTTTTCATGCTGCGCAATATCCAACGCCTGATACAACACCCTGTACACATGATCCTTGCCGTGGGCGCTGTCATCCATACAGAGCAGCATATGATTTTCCAGTTGCTTGTAAAGCGTTTTGTTCATGGTTGTTGTTCTCCGTATTTTTATTCGTCATTTCCTAAAATATTTTGAAACGCTAATTCCAGACGTTCACGCTCGCCGCTTCCATTTGTCGCAAAGCGGAGCAAAGGAAGCTCATACTTTTCCAATATATTGTTTTTCCATCTGTCCCTTGTCCACTGCTCCGTACCTGCCTTGTGATACTGATATCCGTCTACCTCTATCGCAAGCAGCGGCTTTTTGTCAATTCGGGAATATATCAGAAAATCAACATGCGTATGAGGATTTCTGACATAACGTGCCTCGTCGGGATTGAGACGGCTATAGTCCCGTATCAGCATATTTAATGGAAAATGACACGCCACCAAAAGCTCTACATATTCGTCCTGATTTAAGACATACTCTATCAGATTATACATTATGTTTTCCGAATCGTACACAGACACCTTCTTATGACTACTTAAAAATTTTTTCAACTGTTTGGAGTAGCATTGGTAAAGTAAATCAAATACAGAATAAAGCGCGCTCTGTTCTACTTCAAAATTGTGATATCTAATATATCTGACCAGCTCTCCAATATTCGTATTGTCATTTTTTTCATTGTCTGACAGAACGATTCTAAGCCGCTTCCTTGCCCTTGATACCGCCACATTCAACATATTCGGATTATCTACAAATTCTGAAATTTCATTGTCAACCGTGCAAATAATGATATCGTCTTTTTCCCTCCCCTGAAATTTATGCACTGTGGAAATATCATAACCTCTCATTGCATACTGTAATTTTTCCGTCTGACTACAATAAGGAGAAATAATTCCGATATCCGGCTTTGGATTGTTTTGCTCCAGTTCGGGCAAAATCACCTTCGCTATCTCATCAATCTGCCTTTGGTTCATATGCCCTCTCGCATGATTGCCCGGCGCCGTTATATACGCCTTCAATACATCCTTTTCCCCATTATCATGTGTCATGATAATCAGTTTATTACGATAAAACTTTTGATTGCAGAACCCGATAATCTTCGGATGACATCGGTAATGCTCACGCAAAAGCGTTATTTCCGTACGCGCAAACACTTGACACGCTGCAGAAAGTAAACTGTTTTCCTCATAGCGGTAAGAAAAAGGAATCTGAAAACTGTTTGAAATTGCCTCTGCTTCTCTTTTAACCTCCTGCTTGATGACATTAGGCAGCTGCATCCTGTCCCCCACAATTACCATATGCTTTGCCGATGCCATCGCAAGCACGGCTGTATCCAACGAAACCTGCGACGCCTCATCCACAATAATATAGTCATACATATAATCAGATGAAAGTGATTTCTTCACAGAAAAAGTGGTACTGAGCACGACCGGATATTCCTGCACAAACTCCTCCGGATTTTTCCACAAATCATCTCCCAGAAAACTTTTTCTTTCCTGCCGTCCGGCATATCTGTGTGTCAGATTTTGCTTGAAAATATAGTTAGACACTTCCTGCAGATGCTGCAATTCCGCCTGCTGGTTATATCCGCAAAGAACGGTATCTATTTCATGTAACTCAGCGCCCAGCTCTTCCAGTCTTTTTCTGTAAAATCTGTGCTGCAAGGCAAGAATAATATCCTTCCAGTCCCCTTTATAAAAACATAGCCGGATATTCCCCAAAGCCCTCCACAACGCAAATCTGTCCGCCCATGTCAGTTTTCCTTCTTTACGCAAAATACTCCATGCCCGCAAAATTTTCTCTGAACTACATTTTGATAAATTAACTGCTATGGGAAACTGTACGAAATTTTCCTGAAAATACTTGTCAAAATATGTCTGTTCCCGCAGAATATCCGCCACCTGCTGTTGTAATTCTGCACGCCTGTTCTGCCGCTCAAACATACTTATTAAACGATTTTCTATATTTGCCGCTTCCTGCCTCGCCTGTACTACGCTCTGTGCAAAATATTTACCTCTCACATAATCGGGATAAGCCGTCTGTCCTGACAGGATAAATTCCTCCCTGTTTTCCCTTTTTCCCAATTCCGCTGTCAGAAATCCATACTGATATTTTTCCAGCTTTTCCTTCACATTTTTAATGGCAGAATTATTGTTGGAAACCACTGCCACACTGCCGCCCCTGCCCACAACATTGGCAATGATATTTAAAATGGTCTGTGTTTTACCAGTTCCCGGCGGACCTTCGATAATACTGATTTTCTGGTCCAAAGCTCTTTGCACCGCCTTCATCTGACTCAAATTACAGCCAAAAGGAAAGTATAACGACGATTTCGTCGTTACATTTTGACAGCTTTTTCCCTGCAGAAAATCGCTCAAAACAGACTCTTCACTAATAAAATCACATTTTCTGTACTGTTCAATCAACTGATTCTGTCCGGAAATGACTAGTCCGAATTTTTCGGCAATAGTAGTGTAATACGCCATCAGCGTCCGTGAAGTTGTCTGATTTAATATATTTTTCTTAACTTGAACCTCCTCTTTTTTGTAGGTCCCATAACCTCCTTTGCCAAAAAGTATTTTCCAGTAATCACCAAACTCCAACACCCTCTCAACGCCGTATAAAGTCTTTCCGGCTACAGCTAAACGCGCCTGATTTAAAGGTATTTCCTTCGGCTCTTGCGCGTTTTTGGGCAAAAGAATCAAGTTTGCGTACGGATTCATCTTCTTTCGTACCCCCTAT
This sequence comes from uncultured Lachnospiraceae bacterium, assembly GCA_947177465.1. Classification (GTDB taxonomy): domain Bacteria; phylum Bacillota; class Clostridia; order Lachnospirales; family Lachnospiraceae; genus Acetatifactor. The sequence continues at coordinate 5,231 of CAMWUP010000024.1, read as the reverse complement.
GGTAAATTCCTGAATAATCAGCAATATTCCTGTTAAAAGATAGAACTATTATAAGTTAATTGTGCGCGTAAGACAAGAATTTTCCGCGATTTTTTCATTACAATAAGGACACTCACAAACAAAGAAGAGACTGCACACATTTAGTATGTCAGCCTCTTTTCAACTCATTTTTCAATTACTACTCCAGACAGATATGTCTACTCCTGAACAGAAATTGTATATTCATACTCATCGACGTGGGAAGTTACCCTGTTTTCCTTCAGAGCCTCAAGACTTTCATATCCCACATAAGTATAAGAACCAACCTTAAAGGTCTCTGTCGAAAACCACCCTGTATCAGGTGCTGTACATGTATTGACATCTACAGAGCAGCTTCCGTCCGGCTGAATCTCAATATCGCCGTAATATACATAGTAATAATACTCTACAACCTCCTCCGGGTCCGGATTGGTAGCTGTAATCTTATATACCAGATATACATAATTTTCTGTCCAGAAAGACTTGCTGCGTGTCACATACTCAAGGGGTTTTGCAGTAAGGAAATAATTTCCAATATATGTAACGCTTATCAGATTCTCCGGCTTGTTCCAGCTATTCGCCACATATGCCCGAAATACCTCTTCGCCTTTGGCAGACATTGCATCCATTACATCAGAAGGTATCTCAGCAACACCCGTTGCATAATGCGGCAGACCTTCAACCGTATATGTTCTCTCTGTTTCGCTAATTACCACGCCATAATTCTCTACAAAAGTGTCAACAGAACCGGAAATGGACGCTGTAACCGTGACTATATCACCATTACATAAGTTATGCTCTTTATCAGCAGTAAATCTTATATACTGCATCTCAGGCTGGTCATAATTTTGTGTAATAGTTGCGATTATGTACGGCTCTGTTTCGGAAAAGCTTACTTCCACATAGTCAAAGGGATTAAACTTTCCTACCTCTGTTAAACCTGTTACCTTATATTCAATGTCCGAATAATCCAGTTTGCAGTTAAAATATTCACTCGCCATTTCGTCTTCACAGTTCCAAGTAAGCGTAATGGTATCTCCATTGCTCAGGTTTCTCGCCTGATCCAGATTCTGAGAGACACACACATCCAGTAATAATTCCGCAGAAGACCCCCCTGACAAAAGACCAAGCAGTTTCATTTCATTGCTGTCCTTACTGCTCAGTTTAATCTTTCCTGAGTAGTCCTTTTCAAACGCTTCATAGTCAAATGAAAAAGAGGCCGTTCCGAGTGAATCGTAGCCTGCACACTCAATCGTAATGTACTTGTTCAGATTTACCGTGGTCTTTCCACATCCGGTCAACGCAAACATCGCCAAAGCAATCATGCCCAATAATATAAAACCTTTGATTTTTTTCATAATATTTCTCCCTCATTATTCTCAAAAATATGTGCTTAGTTTATCATATTTACATTATCAAAGCAACAACTATGACTTAAATGTCCGAAAATTGTCGAATAGAGGGAAATGCTGTTATTGGTGTAGAATTCAATTCCTCCCTGCCCTTATCTTATGAATTTTTCTATTTATCTCTATACCACATCATTCATGATTTCCTGAATAATTTTTCCGATATTACTCGTAAGATTACCCAAGGCATTTTCTATTTTCTGATTCAGTTTTTCTTCTTGCGCAATTGCTGTATGTATATTTAGAGCCAATTCTCCAATCTTTGAATTCTCTTTCGGATTCATTCCACTCTTATTCGTGAAAAGCACGGTAATATACCTACGCTTACCAACCTTCCTGTTTTCCAATATTTCATCACAATTCGGTAATATGAGTTCTTCATAAGCCCCTTCGTAATGTAGTAATAAGAACAATTCAAAGCTTGGATTTGTAATAGCTAAAATATTATTTTCCCGCCCCATTTCATATATCTCTTTGAATTTATCCGGCTTGTTTTTATATATATCAACATCAAAGACAACAACCATCTTATCGTGCTTGCAGTCAAACTTATTCTTTGCAATCCCTTTCTGCAACTCTGCAAATTCAAGCAAAGCTTTAGGATTGGACAGATATGCATCCTCCTCCGTTTTCTCCATTAACCTGATATCAATCAGCGGATGAATACCCAGTCTCTTCCTCATATCAATAAGCTTGCGAAAATACCATACTTCCGTATTGGAACCTTCGCAAATAAAAAAATACTTTCGAAATGGCTCTTTTTGCTCTTCAGCATCAGATGGTCTTTTATTCCAATCTGTATATGTACGGACAGGGGCCATAATTACACCCCCTCCTTAAACTCAAATCTATTAAAGATTGGTATTGCACCATACCGCCCTTCCAGATACGCCTTACTTAACTTTTTATCATAACGCTCCTTAAAGCGGTCAAGCGAATAAATCTTGCTGTTATTCTCCTCATCACTCTCTATAAACCAGATTTCATCCCTGCGAAACAGCTCCTGATCCATTATGGCAGCTTCATGCGTTGTAAAAATCAACTGAATCTTATGATTCTTATGTCTTTCACTAAACAACTCCAAGAAATGCTCTGTAAGTTTCGGATGCAAGCTTCTCTCCAACTCATCTACGATATAAACAACATCATCTTCTTTCATAAGAAGCATATCCATTAAATCAAAGAGGCGTCTTGTACCATCAGATTCATCTTCAAAATCAAAATCATATAATGATTTTCCATGCCTTAACTTAACTGTGGTAATTTTAGGCTCCTCATTTCCATTGGATTCAATACTAAAAAATATTGTATCAGACCTCCCTGACATGCGAAAAGACTTTTCTCCGTTTTCCGCCAAGCTCTTTTTCACCTTTTCCATCACATCATCAACAATAGGTTTCGGCAACATTTTTGACAAATCATTTAAATCAATTTCTTCAATTCGCACATTCGATATACCTGTATCAAATGTGGCAAGTAAATCATTAATCAATGTCAGAGAATCATTTTCATAATAATATTTAAAATCAGTCATTCTGGAATTTGGAGTAACAACCATAATATGGCTCTTTATCCAATTATATACTTTCTTAAACACCTGAAGATTAGAATCCTCCACAATCTTCTTTCCGCGATTTATCTCCGCCAAAAATAACTCTGCAATATTATCTTCAAAATCCGAAGCATATGTTTCAAATCGATTACATTCTTCTTTGGATAATGTAACAGAAGAACCCAATAACGGCTTTGATAATTCTTCCCTCTCAAAAATACATTTTGAGCCGCCACTTTGATACAGTTCATAGAGCCATTCCCCTGTCATCCAACGGTCAGCAAGAATTGCAGAAAAACCATACGCATAAAACTTTCCATCAATTTCCATTTGTATTTCAAAAATACTGTTTCGCTTTTCATTCTCCTTATCGTTACGGCAAAAATATTTCGCTCCCCATACCGGCAAACCGCCTTCTAATGCTGACTTGAAAAATTGAAAAAAGTCAACCAGATTACTTTTACCGGACGCGTTTGCACCATAAATAACAGCATGCTTTAACAGTCTGGTATTACTGCCAATCCTGACCCTATGATCCGATTTTACACGTATCTTTGACGACGATACCATCGTCAATTCTGTCTGCTTATCAAATGACTTAAAGTTTTCAACTACTATTTTGGTCAACATAAGCACCACACTCCTTTTGCTAAAAGATAATAATATAATACTTATTTCTTTCAAATCGGTCAATCTGTAATTTGCTATTTGTCGATTTTTTCTCAGATTAATTATATATTACATTATATCCTAATATACAAACAATTATTCAGAGACATTTTCTCTATCAGGATTGCCACACGTGATGCTCTGTTTTTTTACTGATCCTGCATACTTGCCGCTTTACCAACATTTATTTTTTTCTTGATGTGACTAAATACTTTCAGATTAGTATGCGTTATATCAAATTCAAAATCCAATATCCACCCCCGATTTCTAAAACTTTCCAACAGTTTAAAATGAGCACCACTATTCACTACATTTACTTCTTCCGTTTTTCCGTCCAACAGCTCACAAAGCTGATTCAATTGAATCTTTTTCAAAGCGCTCTTGACTTTTTTTAACGCCATCCCTTCTTCACATTGCGCTGCCAGCAACAGTATTTTATTTTCTGCAGATACTTGAGTTGATTCTAAAATCCTGTTGCATAACAGAGCAGCAATTTTGCAGTTCAATGCCAATACGCCGGTAATATCTTCAATGACTCTTTGATAAATCTCTTCTTTGACTTCTGAGCCCATAGTGTGATATTTTTCAGTCAAATATTGCAAATCATTTTCGTCAAAGTTATTTTGTATAATATATTTCTGTACTTTCTCACTGTAATTTTTCCCATAAAGCGAAATCGGGTTACTTTCAAACTTTAGGAGCTGCAATTTATAGGAATCGTCTATTGAATTGATTTCTAAGCTCTCCTTCAGTTCTTCGGAAGAAAAGTATTCATCTGTCATGATATTTGTATATTCCTCGATATTTTGTTCTATATATGAAAGACAAAATTCATGATAAGCCTCCCGCATAAATTGCAGCTGCGTCAAATTCATAGGAATCAAATTATTCTGAAGCAATATTTTTACCTTGCTTTCTTCCAGTCCTTCTTGGTTCAAACTCTTAATTGAGCCGTTTGATTCACTCAGTATTTTTTCGTATATATCCTCCCTGATATCGTTACATTTCAAAACATCATTCACAAACCTGCCTTCCGCTTCTTCTCCATACTCTTCCTTAAAAGTTTTATGTTCCAACAGCGCCAAGTCTTCAAAAGTATTCAGGAAAGAAGTTAATCTTTCGTCAAATCCGATCTCGGGAAGGAAATAGTAATCCAAAACGTTTTCAAAATTTTTATCAAGTTTCTCTTTTTCAAGGAGAGTCAACCACAAATTTTTATCTGCTATATTTTTCAAATAGCTGATGGAAACCGCCAAAATATCTATATATCTACTTTTCTGTTCTTTCAGTGCATTGTCGTTATTAAGGACAAAGCATATCGTTTGTTCATCGTCGTCGATTTCTTCTACCACGCCAAACAGCTTTTGCAAGTACACGCTAATATTCTTTTCCGTATATTTGCAAAGAGGTTCTTCCGCTTTCGATAATATCAACGACAAATTATGACTTCTGTGAGCCACAGGATTGACAATTTCATATTTATACTGCAATATCTCTTCAATCATATCGATATTCAAATCATACATTTCATTTTGGTATACCCATTCAAAAAGCTGTTTATTTGCACTTTCATAATCAATATG